>DASTNM010000263.1:0-4990 GCA_035762745.1 Candidatus Polarisedimenticolia bacterium | reverse complement strand
GCGTGTTGAGTGGAGGATTTCCGGATGCCCCGGCGATCGCAGTTTTCCCTGCAGGCGCCGCCTGGCGCATTCGCCTCCCGGACGCGACCCACAAGAATATGGATTCCCCGGGCACTATTTGAGCGACAGAGATGTCCAGTGTTCATACGCCGATTTCAGTGGACTGTCAAGATGATTGAGACGACGCCGGCACCGCGGTGGGTCTTCCTGGCGGTCTGCGAGGCCTCCGCTTGACCCCCCAGCCATCTTCGCCGCAGAATTGCGGTGCACACACGGACAAAAAGTCTGCGCGCCGGAAGGTCCCGGCGGGGCGATGAACCGGATGAGGCCCAGGAAGTGGCATTGGTGGGCGCTGGGGGGCGTGATCGCCGTCGCGGCGATCGGTGGAATCATCTTCGTGCGCCGCGGGCCCAAGCCCACGCCGGTGCAGATGGCCAAAGTCGCGCGCCAGGACCTGCAGGCCAAGGTCACCGCAAACGGCAAGGTGCAGGCGCAGAAAAAAGTCGACATCTCGGCCACCATCCCGGGCCAGGTCACGCACCTCGCGGTCAAGGAGGGAGACCGCGTGACCCGTGGGCAGTTCCTGCTTCAGATCGACCCCATCAACCCGCGCGCGTTGGCGCGCAGCGCCCAGGCGTCGGTGGCCGCCCTGGAGCGTCAGCTCGAGTCGGCCCGCGCCTCGCTGGCCCAGGCCGATGCGGACCGCCGCCGGGCCGAGGAGAACTGGCACGCGCGGATTCTTTCCGAGGCCGACCTCCAGCGCGCGCGCACGGCGTTCGAGACCGCCCAGGCCGAGGTCGCCGCCGCCGAGCAGCGCGTGGCCCAGGCCGGCGCGCAGCTCGAGGGGGCGCGCGACCAGCTCACCAAGACGGAGGTGCGCGCGCCGATGGACGGGGTGGTCACGGCCAAGCGCATCGAGGAGGGGGAGGTCGCGGTGATCGGGATCCAGAACAGCCCCGGGACCGTGCTACTGACGATCTCCGACATGTCCGTGGTCGAGACCGAGCTCGAGGTCGACGAGAGCTCGATCCCCAGCGTGAAGCCGGGACAGGAGGCGCGGGTGCGCATTGACGCCTATCCCAACCGGACCTTCGAGGGGGCCGTCACCGAGGTCGGGAGCAGCCCGCTGTTGCGCACGAACACCACGGACCAGTCGATCAAGTTCAAGGTCAAGGCGCAGATCAAAGATCCACCTGCGGACGTGAAGCCCGGCCTGTCGGTGCAGGCCGACATCCTCACCGGGTTCCGCGCTCACGCACTCGCCGTCCCGCTTCAGGCGCTCGTGGTCAAGGAGATCGAACGGTCGCCGGGCGACCCCGCCCCGGTGGGCGCGCCGCGTGAAGAGGAAGGGGTCTACGTCGTCCAGAAGGGCAAGGTCCTCTTCAAGCCGCTCAAGACCGGCCTGGTCGGCGAACTGGCGATCGAGGCCACCGAGGGGCTGAACGGCGACGAGACGATCGTGACGGGGCCGTTCCGCGTTCTGCGCACGCTCAAACCGGGCGACCCCGTGGTCGAGGAGAAGCGTCCCGAGCACGACGAGGGCGCGGCGGGGCCCGAGCGGTCCTGAGGCCATGTTCATCAGCGATCTGATCGCCGAGGCCCTGGGCTCGATCCGCGCTCACGCCTTGCGCAGCTTCCTGACGCTGCTCGGAATCATCATCGGCGTGGCCACGATCGTCGGTGTCGTCTCCGTGATCGCGGGACTCGACGGCTACGTGAGGGAGAAGGTCATCGTGCTCTCTCCCGATGTCTTTCTGGTGACCAAGTTCGGCGTGATCCGCAGCCGCGAGGAGTTCCTCTCCGCGCTCAAGCGCCGGGACATCGACTGGAACGACTACCAGAGCCTGTCACAGCAGCTCATCGAGACGGAGCAGATCGCGGCGCAGGCTACCACCAGCGGCGCCGTCAAGTTCCGCGATCGCCGCCTCGCCGACTTGACCGTCTTCGGCACGACCGCGAACTACCCCGACCTGTTCACGCTCGACCTCGCGGCGGGCCGCTACTTCATCGAGGGCGAGGCGCGCACCGCCCAGCGCGCGGCGGTCATCGGCTGGGACATCAAGGAGGAGCTGTTCCCGCGGCTCGATCCGATCGGCCGCGAGCTGACCCTCGACGGCTTTCCGTACCGCGTCATCGGGGTGGTGTCCAAGCGCGGCAGCACCCTGGGCCAGCCGCAGGACAACCGCATCTATCTCCCGTTGAGGACGTTCCAGGCGCAGTACGGCAGTCGCCCGTCCCTCGAATTTCTGTTGCGCGCCCGCGGCGGCGTTCCCAACGTGGACCGCTCGGTCGACGAGGCCCGGGCGGTGCTGCGGGCCCTGCGCCACACGGGGTTCAAGGACCCGGACCCGTTCGGGATCGTCACGGCGGAGGTGCTGCAGACCTTGTGGCGACAGGTCTCCGGCGCCGCGTTCATGCTGATGATGTTGATCTCCTCGGTCTCGCTCGGCGTGGGCGGGATCGTGATCATGAACATCATGCTCGTCTCGGTCGTCGAGCGGACCCAGGAGATCGGGCTGCGCAAGGCGGTCGGGGCCCAGGAGACCGACATCCTCGTTCAGTTCGTGCTCGAGGCGACGCTGCTGTCGATCGGCGGGGGGATCCTCGGGGCGGCGCTCGGCGGGCTGGCCGCCGTCGCCGTCAGGAACGTGCTCGAGTTCCCCTCGGCGCTGGGTCCGGGAATCCTGGCTCTCGGCCTCGGGCTTTCGGCCCTCGTGGGCATCGTCGCCGGCTGGCTCCCCGCGCGCAACGCCTCACGGCTCGACGCCATCAAGGCGCTGGGGTTCGAGAAATGATCCGTTCGCGTGTTGGAACCTCACTGTGGGAGAACGTCGTCACCGCCTTCGGGGCGATGTGGGCCCAGAAACTGCGCAGCGCGCTGAGCCTGCTGGGCATCGTCGCCGGCGTCGCGACGGTCATCCTGATGGTCAGCTTCGTCACCGGCTTCAACAACGCCGTGACCTCGGCGTTCACCCAGTTCGGGACACAGCTCGTGCAGTTCCAGAAGTTCGAGGCGCGCTTCGGCCGCGGACCCGAAGGGCCTCCCGAGGAGCAGCGGAACCGTCGCGACCTGACGCTCGAGGACGCGCACGCGCTCAAGCGCCTGGGCACGCTGGTCGCGGCGGTCTCGCCCGAGCGCTACCTGTTCGGCGGCAGCGCCATCGTCCGCGCCGGGCGCAAGGAGGCCAACGGGCCGCTCCTGGCCGGCGTGGAGCCGGACTACATGCTGGCCAACAGCCACTTCGTCGAGGACGGACGCTTCATCACCGACGCCGACGTGCTGCACGCGACCAAGGTCTGCGTCGTCGGCCGCGACATCGTCTCGGCCCTCTTTCCGTTCACCGACCCGATCGAGAAGGAGCTGACCGTCAACGGCGTGGCCTACCGCATCGTCGGCGTGCTGGAGCACAAGGGATCGTTCTTCGGCGGCAGCAACGACATCTTCGTGCTCATCCCGATCAGCGCCTTCGACGAGCAGTTTCCCGAGGTGAAGAACGGCGGCGGCCTGAGCCCCGGGGACACGATCCACATCGCCACGATCCCCAGGAGCCCCGAGGTCTACGACGCCTGGGTCGAGCAGGGGACGGCGATCCTGCGCGCACGGCGCGGGCTGCGCCCGGACCAGGAGAACGACTTCGCGCTGTTCACCAGCCAGGGCCTGATCGAGAACTTCCGCCAGATCACCGGCGGGATCGCGGCGGCGATGATCGTCATCGCCGGCATCGCGCTGCTCGTCGGCGGCGTGGGCGTGATGAACATCATGCTGGTCAACGTCACCGAACGCACACGCGAAATCGGCATCCGCCGTGCCATCGGCGCGACCGAGCTCGACGTCGCCGCACAGTTCCTGGCCGAGGCCGTGACCCTGACCGGCGTGGGCGGAGCGCTGGGCATCGGGGTCGGCTTCGGCCTGGCCCTGCTGGTCAAACTGCTGCTGAACTTTCCGGTCGCAACGCCGCCGTGGGCGGTCCTGCTCGGCTTCGCCGTCTCCACCATCGTGGGCCTGTTGTTCGGGCTATGGCCCGCGCTCAGGGCGGCGCGCCTGGACCCCATCGAATCGCTCCGGTACGAGTAGATCCAGATCCGAACCCTCGGCGCCCGCGGTTCTCCAGGAGAGCACGGGAAGAGGGTGCCGGTGCTCCCGGAGTCCCTGCGTCTGGACGATCCGTGGGGCATCGGTCCATGAGATCACCAGGCCGGAGGCACTGAGCGTTCGGGAGACTACAGCCCCGAGATGCTAACGAGCTTCGCCACCTCCGGGGCGCCGGACAGGGCCTGCTCGAGCACGATGCCGATGCCCGGCGCATAGACCTTCAGGTCATAGGCGCCCGGCTCGATCCGGGTCGCCTCGAGCGTCGCCAGGGTGTTACGGAGCTTGCCGTACGGCACGGTGACGGTTCCTCCCAGCTCGACGACCCACGCGGTGTCCTCGGCCGATCCGGCCAGGTACTCCTGTCGATACGCATCCGGGATCTGCGGGTTCGCCTCCATGATGATCCCGGGCTCCGCCCCGTTGACCCCGGCCTGCCACGACCCGGACGTATCGACTTTCCCGCGCGCGGAATAGGCCGCCGTGTCCTCGCCGAGATACCAGACGTTCCCCTGCTTGTCCTGGGCGTACCAGTCGAGCGTCTTCTCGAGGATCACACCGTCGTGGGTGGAGATGTCGCTGAGCACCGTCGCCGTGATCCCCAGGATGACCTTGGTCTGGTTGGTGACCGTCACCGTGTCGATCTGGGTCTGGCCGTCCTTGATCCCCTCGTAGACCAGCGTTCTTCCCACCGGGAGAGGGAAATACGGGTTGTTGACCCCGGCGACGAAGTTCGCCGGATCGAGCACCGGATGGTAGCCGACGGAACCCGCGGCCCGCGCGTTCGCGCGATATGACCCGACACCAGCCACCGCACCAATGGACACCAGAACCACCCACAGTACGAGCCACCGCCTTCGCATCGGAGTCCTCCCTCTCCTGTTTCGAATGGCGCTTATT
>DASTNM010000262.1:0-10296 GCA_035762745.1 Candidatus Polarisedimenticolia bacterium | reverse complement strand
CCGCCGGGCCGTCCCTGGATCTGCTCGCCGACCGCCCGCGCCAGCTCGGGGAGGTGCACCGGGGTCATGCCCAGCTTCGCGTAGGCCGCCGCCGAGGCGTTGATGGCGAAGTAGTCGGCGGGGGCGAGCGACAGGACGGCGATGAAAGCCATGATGCCGACGAACCCCTCGCACAGCATGGCGCCGTACCCGATCGGACGGGCGTCCGACTCGCGATCGAGCATCTTCGGGGTGGTGCCGGAGGAGACCAGCGCGTGGAACCCGGAGATCGCCCCGCAGGCGATGGTGATGAAGCAGAAGGGGAAGACCTTGCCGGGAATGATCGGACCTCCTCCCTCGACGAAAGGGGAGAACGCCGGCATCTGGATCCGCGGCGCCACGAGGAAGACGCCGAGCGCCAGCGCCGCCACCGTGCCGATCTTCATGTAGGACGACAGGTAGTCGCGCGGGCAAAGGAGCATCCAGACCGGGAGCACCGAGGCGACGAAGCCGTAGGCCGCCAGGAGCCAGGTGAGCTGGTCCTTGGAGAAGGTGAAATACGGCTCGAGGAACGATCCGGGAATGTAGCGCCCGACGATGACCGCCAGGATGAGACCGACGACGCCGATGACGGTGCCGCTGGTGAAGGCGCCCGGCCGCCAGCGGTACATGTAGAACCCCATGAAGAGCGCCAGCGGGATGGTGACGGCGATCGTGAAGGTCCCCCAGGAGGAATGCTGCAGGGCGTTCACCACCGCCAGCCCCAGGCCGGCGAGGGCGATCACCACGATGAACAGGATCGCCACCATGGCGGTGAAGCCGGCGAACGGGTTGATCTCCCCCCGGGCGATCTCCGCCAGCGATTTGCCGTCGCGCCGCACCGAGGCCGACAGGATGACGAAATCATGCACCGCCCCGCCCATGACGACCCCGACGACGAGCCACAGAAGCCCCGGCGCCCAGCCGAACTGGGCGGCGAGGACGGGGCCGATCAGCGGCCCGGCCCCGGCGATGGCGGCGAAGTGGTGTCCGAAGAGGACCCAGCGGCCGATCGGGTGGTAGTTCTGGCCGTCGTAGAGGCGGTGCGCCGGGGTGACGCGCGTGTCGTCGAGCACCATGACGCGCGCCGCCAGGAAGGCGGAGTAGTACCGGTAGCCGATCAGCAGGGTGCAGATCGAGACGATCAGGATCGGGAGAGCGTTCATATCGGCCGTCCGTGGCGGCGGCTCAACGCGGCAGGATCCATCCCGCCTCCCGGCTCAGCGAGTCGACCGTCCCGCGGTCGGCGTCTCCGGGCAGGTTCTCCGCAAGGTGCCGGGCATGGGCGGCCTCGTCGAGCGGCTCGCCGCGCACCGAGAAGCGCCCACCGGCGAACTCGCCGATGCGGCGGTTGAACTTGACGTCGGGCAGATGAAGCGCCGGGCTGCCCTCCGCTCGGTCGCGATTGAGCGCGTCGATGAGCCCCTGGACCTCCTCCACGTAGAGGGCGCGGGCATATTCGTTGAGGTGATCGCGATCGGCGGCCTCGGGGTTCTGGTCCTCGTTGAAGCGTCCCTTCAGCCCCCAGACGTACGACCAGTGGGCCGAGGACGAGCCGTCGGTGCCGAACAGGTCGTAGGCGGTCGGGATCCATTTGTTGAAGTACTTCTGCACGAGCGGCATCGGCAGGCGGCCCGCCTTGATGATGCGCTTCAGGCCGCTGTTGCCGGTGCCGAGGTGGAACGACTCCTCCTTGAGCATCGGCCCCATGCTGCGCGCCAGCGGGGCGAAGGCGGAGTGTGACAGCATGCCGAGCTGGAATTTGCCGTCGCGGTCGACGAACTGGGTGTAGGTGAAGAAGTCGAGCCAGTTGTCGACCGGCACGTTGAAGGATCCGAGCAGCCGCTGGTTCTTGAAGGAGCGGCGCTCGAGGAGCTTGCGCGCCTCCACCTTCCCCGACGATCCGAAGTGGTTGATCAGGAGGTGGCACATCTGCCAGCCGTGCCGCATCTCCTCGCGCATGATCCGGATGAGCGACTGGAGGTCGGCCTCGCTCGGTGCCGTGGCCACCAGGCGGCGCTGCTGCTCCACCGATCCGAACTCCGTATCCCCCTGGTAGGTGATCAGGTGCAGCAGGGCGTCGCGGATCCTCTGGTCCGGGACCTCGAGGACCGTCTTCCACTTGCGGTCCCCCTTGAAATCGCCGAACTCGATCGCTTCGCTGTGCAAATCGCCATATTTCGCCTCGAACGGGTAGCCGGCGCCGATCGCCGGATCGAGGTCGATCTCCTGCTGCCAGCGGCGAAAATGATCGATCCAGTCGTCGAAGGTGTAGGGGCGCGACATCGACATGTTGGCCGTATCGTACCACAGCCCTCCCGAGGCGCCCTCCGATCCCCGAGGTCTCGTCGGTGGCGGGCAGGCTTCCGGAGATCTCCGGCTTGCTGGGGCGGGGGGTGACTGGTAGCATGGAGACGAACGAGGGGGTGGTGATGGGCGGCACCGACCTTTATCTGAAGCAGATGGAGATCGGCCCGATGGCCAACTTCGTCTACCTCATCGGCCCGGCGGGGTCGAAGGAGACGGCGGTGGTCGACCCGGCCTGGGACGTCGGCGCGATCCTGAGGGCGGCGGAGGCGGACGACCGCCGGATCGTCGCGGCGCTCGTCACACACTGGCACCCGGACCACACCAACGGTGTCGAGGACCTGGTCGAGCGGACCGACGCCAGGGTCTACGTCAATCGCGAGGAGGTCCCATGGCTGCAGCACCCGGCGCGCAACCTGAAAGAGGTCGGGCCCGGTGAGGAGCTGCGCCTCGGGGACCTGACGCTGCAGTTCCTGCACACGCCGGGTCACACGCCCGGGAGCCAGTGCTTCCTGGTGCGGGAGCGGCTGGTCTCCGGCGACACGCTGTTCATCAACGCCTGCGGCCGCACCGATCTTCCCGGCGGCGATCCCGAGCGGCTCTACAAGAGCCTGAGCGGGACGCTGCGCCGGCTGGACGATCGAACGATTCTCCTTCCCGGTCACAACTACGCCGACGTCTCCTCGACGACGCTGGGGGAGCAGAAGACAAACAATCCGTTCCTGTGCTGCGCCTCGCTCAACTCCTTCCTGCGTCTGGTGGGCGGTCCTCTGGGGATCTGAGGGCCACTGCTCCCCGCCTCACCCGTCACACGAACGTGATCGGCTCCGCGACGGTTGCAGCGTTGTAACGGCCCTGCCCGAGCTCTCCACAAAATCCCCGGACGGCGCGCCCCGCGCGTGTTCCCTCGCGGTCGTGGACCTATATTCAGGCCGGCCCGGTGACGCAACGTGGGAGGGGGCGCGGGTGCAGGTTCGGCGGCTTCGAGGGCGATGGCTCGTCGTCAAAGCGCTTGTCCGTCTCACGCTCCTGCTGGCGACGACGACGCGGGTCTCCGGAGAGGACGCCGGCGCGGAGGTGGCACCGGGCCCCCCGCCCCAGGCGCCGGTCGACCCGGCCCCGGCCTCCGTGCTGACCGAACGTGTCTCCGTTCCGGGCGAGACGGCCGCCGACAGCCCCGGTCCTTCGCAGTCCCACCTCACCCGCCAGTGGCTGGCCCTGAAGCCGGCGGCCTTCGGAGATCCGTTCCGGGCGCTCACCGGCTCGGCGGGGATCACCTCCCAGAACGACTTCCAGTCGGAAATCCGCATCCGGGGTGGTGACCCCTCCGAGACCGCGGTCCTGGTCGACGGCCTGCCCTTGCCCGCCGCCTTCCACTTCGCCGGCAGCGGGGGGAGCGCGGCGGCGCTCGGGGGCGATCTGGTGGACGAGGTGCAGGTGCACTCGGGCGGTTTCTCGGTCGAGTACGGCGACGCCCTCGCCGGAGTGGTCGAGATCGGGACCGGCGATCGCCGCCCGGATCGGCTGTCGGGGCGGGGGGAGATCGACACGCTGCAGGGGGAGGCGACCCTGACCGGTCCCGCGGGCGACGGCTCCTGGATCGTCTCGGGTCGGGCCGGCGACCTGGGACTGTACCAGGATCGGGTCGGCGAGAACGGCATCCAGGCGACGCGGCTGCACGACCTCTACGCCGGGCTGCGTCTGTCGCTGCGTGGGGTGGGACGGCTCGACTTCGCCCTGCTCCAGGACGGCAGCGGGTTCACCCAGGCGCTGGGCCAGGCCGATCGCGCCTCCATGACCGGGTCGCAGGAGGCCGCCCGGCTGCGTTTCGAGGCGCCCATCAACGCGCGCACTCTATTCAGGATCCATCTGTCGGACGGCAACGTGGCCACCCGCTCCTCGGTCACAGGCGGCGCCCTCTACGATCTGGCCCAGAGTCGCCAGGATCTGAAGCTCTCCCTGCTGCGGCTCGTCGGTGCGGGCCATCGCATCGGCGCCGGGGTCGATTTCACGCTGACCGGGAGCGCCATCGAGGGAGCGGTCGTCGCGGGCTATTCCCTCGTGCCCTCGGCGTACGACGACCGGAGCCTCACGCAGGGGTTCTACCTGGAAGATCGTTGCCAGGCGGGCGAGAGGGTGTCGCTGCGCTACGGGGTGCGCGGCGATCGCTTCTCCGGGACCGGCGAGTCGGCCCTGAGCCCCCGTGTGGCCGCCGAGCTGAGGCTCGAGAAGCGGCTGGTGATCCGGGGGGCCGCCGGACGGTTCGTCCAGTTCCCCCGCCCGGAACAGCTCTTCCTGGCGACGGGCGAGCCGCTGCGGCGCCAGATCGCGGACCACTACATCCTCGGGATCGAGGGAGCGATCGGCACGGCGAGTCGGCTGGTGGTCGAGGGGTACCTCAAGAACCTGATCAATCCGATAGGCGAGTCGAGCAATCGCTACATCGAGCTTCCGGAGCAGATGACTCGGTTCGACCGCGGGCGGGTGCGCGGGCTCGACGTCACCCTCGATCGTCAGGGGGTCGGCCCCTGGCGCCTGCGGCTCGACTATTCGTACATGGTGGCGGAGGAGATGAAGGACGGCCTCGTCTCACCGCGCGGCACGGACCAGAGGCACACCGCTTCCGCCATGTTGGGGCGAAGTCTCGGGAAGGGATGGGATCTCTCCACGCTCATGCGCTACGGCAGCGGCCTGCCGTACACTCCGCAGGAGCCGTGGACCGACGGGGTCGTCTACGACACGCGCCTCGGAGCGCTCAACAGCGCCCGCCTGCCGGCCTACGGTCGCATCGATCTGAGGCTCAGCCGCTCCGCCCGGATCGCGCGCGGGCTCCTCAGCGTCCATCTCGACCTTCTCAATGTCCTCAATCGGGACAACGCGCGCGACGTCGAGGTCTTCTACGACGCCCCGACCAACGCCTTCTACCGCACGACCCGGTACCAGAGCCCATTCCTGCCCGTCTTCGGCCTGACGGCGGAGTTCTAGCTCGGACAGGCTAGGCGGTCTCCGTCGCCACCGGCGGAGCCGGAGGCGGCGGGTAGGGGGGCGGCGCGCCGGTCGGGGGGACGACCGGTGCCACGGTCTCCTCGACACCGAAGCGGGTGAGCAGGACGATCCCGACGGCCAGCGCGCTCAGAGTGAACGAGAAGACCGTCCCGATCAGCGGGAGGAGACACAGGACGGCGTAGATCGCGAAGCCGCCCAGGACCGAGGCGAAGTGGGTCATGTCCCGCTTGAGGATGTTACGGCCGGCCGTCTGGCCGAGCAGGTAGAGGATCGACGCCAACCCGATCCACTTGACGACATAGGTGGCGCAATACAGGGCGACCGCCAGAGGGATGCCGATGACGGTGATCGCCAGCAGGAAACAGACGACCAGGACGGCCGCCCAGGAGACCAGCCCGAGAAGGAAGGCCGCCACCCAGCGGCTCGGGAAGACGGCCGCGATCACCGCCAACCGGCGCGGGATGAGCGCCGCGAGGAGGAGCAGGATCAGAAAGAGCCCCGCCAGCATCGCGAGCTTCACCAGGAAGAAGAGGCGGATGAGCCAGGCCCAGCCCACTCCGTGCTCCGAGAAGGGAATGAAGCTGAGGAACCCCAGGTTGACGACCTGCCCTTCCACGCGGCTGCCGGGCTCCTGCTCGATAGTCCTGCCGACGCTGACCAGGTCGCCGTCGATCTCCGCCGTAGAATGAATCACCGGGCGGGTCATGATCGCCACCGCGTCCCCGTCGACGGTCCCACTCACCTCCAGGCTGCCGAGGATCACCACGACGTCGCCCGTGACCTCTCCCTCGACGCGGACGTCGCCGAAGATGGCGACCATGTCCCCTTCGTGAACCTCGCCCTTGGGCACCAGGGCTTCGCCCGACATCGTGACGCTGTCCCCGGGTCCCGTCCCGGCATGAACGACGTGGTGCTTTTCAGCCAGCGCCGCGGGCGTGGCGCTCAGAAAAAACAGGGCCACTGCGGCGAGTGCCGCGAGCCGGCGTGTCCTCATCGGGGTCCTCCTTGGAGATGAATTCGTCCTCCGGCTCCACCGGCCGGCGCAACGGCGCGGGCGTGGGTGAAGATGTAGAGACTGGTGATGATCGACATGAGGCCGCACACGGCGGCGGCGAGCCCGGCGCCGCGCACGAGTGGGGCCAGGATCTCGAGCCGGGCCCAGGTCGCCCTGGCAATTGGAGCGGCGACGGTGAGCGCGTAACCGCCGGCGGCCACCAGCCCGTGGCCGAGCAGCACGATCAGGTGGCCGAGCGACAGGGTGACACCCCACGCTTCGCGGGCCCCCTGGCCGCTGCGCGCCGCGAGGCACGCGATCCCCACGAGGACGGCGAACATCGCCAGGCCCGGCATGAACCAGGCGGTCCAGCCCCGCTCGAAGGGCTCGAACGAGGCGGAAGTCGCCGGTGCCGCCAGGCGCGCGGCCCCGATGCGCGCCATCACCGCCGGGGCCACGTCACAATCGATCGCCCGCCGGCGCAGGGGACGCAGGAGCTCGAAGGCCCAGTCTTCTCCCGGGTCGGGTCCCGCGGTCAAGAGTGCCCGGTGACGATCGTTCATCGGTCTTCTCCGGCGCCCCCGATCGGGGCCAGGGAGGGGTAATGCCTGCGGATCATCGCTTTCAGCATGGCCCGGGCGCGGAAGAGCCGCGACTTCACCGTGCCCTCCGGCAGATCGAGGATTCGGGCCACCTCGTCGACCGACAGCCCCTCGATGTGGGCCAGGACGAGCGGGGCGCGGTAATGCCCCGGGATGCGCCCCAGCGCCTCCTGCAGGAGGCGGGCCCGCTGCTCCTCGTCCGCCTCATCGTGCGGCGACGGCCGATTGTCGGCCAGGCTCGCCGGCACCTCCTCGGCCAAGGCGTCGTGGCGCCGGCCGCGCTTGTGGTCGAGGGCGGCGTTGACGGTGATCCGGTACAGCCAGGTCGACAGGGCGTGACGCGGCTCGTAGCGCTTCAGGTTCCGGAAGACCTTGTAGAACACCTCGTTGGCCACGTCCTCGACCTCCTGCCGGGCGACTCCCATCCTCAGGGCGGCGGTGGCGACCAGCCGCTGGTAGCGGCGGACCAGGATCTCGAAGAGCTCGACCCGCCCCGCCAGGACCTCACGGATCAGCTCAACGTCCGTGGGCTCGCTGGGCATCCACCCTCCGCCAACCCCGAATGATTGTACCGACCGACCTTCCCCGAGGTTCCGAAAAAAGGAGGGGCCCGGGCGGAAACCCGGGCCCCTGAGGCTCCTGGAACGGTAAGGTAATCGGCCGGCGCCTCAGTGATCGAGGTTGAACATCACCAGGCGGGGCTCCGACATCTCGTGCATGGCGTAACGCGGCCCCTCGCGACCGAGACCGGAGTCCCGGCTGCCGCCGTAGGGCATGTTGTCGACCCGCGTGGTCGGAACCTCGTTCACCATGACGCCTCCGACGTGCAGGTTCTGCACGGCGTGCCGAATCTGGCGGATGTCGTGCGTGAAAACCCCGGCCTGCAGTCCGTAAGCCGAGTCGTCGGCCAGGCGCACCGCCTCCTCGAACTCGCGGTACCGGGCCAGGGTGACCAGGGGCCCGAAGACCTCCTGGCAGGACACTTTAAGACTGTGCGCCGCGTCGGTGATCACGGTCGGCCGGACGACGTTGCCCTCCTTGGTGCCGCCGGCGAGAATCTTCGCGCCGGCCGACTTGGCCTCCGCGATCCAGGAGAGGATCCGGTCGGCGTTGCCCGCGTCGATGACCGGGCCGACCACGGTCTCGGGGTCCCGTGGGTCGCCGACCTTGAGCTTCGCCACGCCGTCGAGGAACTTCTTCTCGAAGGCGGCATAGAGCGGCTCGTGGATCAGGATCCGCTGCACCGAGATGCACGACTGCCCGGCCTGCCCGAACGCCCCGGCCAGGCATTTCTGCACGGCGTAGTCGAGGTCGGCGTCCGAATGGACGATGCAGGCGGCGTTGCCGCCGAGCTCCAGGGTGACCCGCTTCTTCCAGCCCTTCTGCTTCAATCGCCAGCCGATGCCGACGCTGCCGGTGAAGGTGAGGAAGGGGAAACGGTCATCGGTGGCCAGACGCTCGCCGACCGCCGGCTCGCAGTTGACCACGTTGAAGGTGCCCGGTGGCGCCCCCGCCTCGTGCACGATCTCGGCCAGGGTCAGCGCCTCGAGTGGCGTCTGCCGGGCCGGCTTGAGGACCATGGTGCTGCCGACGGCGAGGCAGGGGGCCAGCTTGTGGGCGACCAGGTTCAGGGGGAAATTGAACGGTGAGATGGCGGCGATGGGGCCGAGCGGCACCATGACGGTCATGGCGTAGTAGCCGGTCGTGTGCGCCTCGATGTCGACCGGCACGATCTCGCCGGTCCAGCGTTTGGCCTCCTCCGCGGCGAGGGTGAAGGTCGTGACGCAGCGGGCCGCCTCGGCGCGGGCGTACTGGATCGGCTTGCCCATCTCGTCGGTCATGGTGGCGGCGATCTCGTCCTTGCGCCGCGCCACCCCCTCGGCGATCTTGCGCAGGATCTCGGCCCGCTGCCCGCGGGACAGGAGTCGCGTCTCCTTGAAGGCGCGCACGGCAGCCTGCGTGGCGTCCTCCATCTCCTGCTCGCCGCCGAGGTGCACCTGCGCCACCTCGCGACCGTCATAGGGGCTCTTGACCGGCATGGTGCGGCCGGTACCCCGCCACTTGCCGTCGATGAACAGCTTCCTCTCCAGGGACATCGCCATCACCTCACGCGGAACGTCCGGTGTCCGGGGTTTGCGAACGAGGCCTCTATTCTATCAGAGCGGCGCCGGGAGCAGATGCCCGACCGGAGACTCGCGCGGGCCCGCGGGCCGCCGGGGTGATATCATCCGCCGGCACATGCCCCATTCCTCGGCAGGGATCGAAGCGCGGCGTCCGGTGGCGGCCCCGTCGAGCGCCCACTCGCTGCGGGAGGCGCAGGCCTTCTGCGCCCGGCTGGCGCGGGAGCATTACGAGAACTTTCCGGTCGCCTCCGTCCTGGTGCCGGCCTCCATCCGCCCGGCGGTGCAGGCGATCTACGCCTTCGCCCGCATCGCCGACGACTTCGCCGACGAGGAGGTGCACGAGGGACGGCGGCTGGAGCGCCTCGACGAGTGGGGCCACATGCTGGAGGACTGCTTCCAGGGCAGGGCCCTCCACCCGGTCTTCGTCGCCCTGAGGGAGGCCGCCCGCGGGCACGACCTGCCGGCTCAGCCGTTCCGCGATCTTCTCGCCGCCTTCCGGATGGACGTCGAGCGCCGGCGCTATCCCGATTACGGAGAGCTCCTGCGCTATTGCCGACTGTCGGCCGATCCGGTCGGCCGCCTGGTCCTGCATCTCTTCGGCCACCGCGAGCCCCGGCTGATCGGGCTGTCGAACGGCATCTGCACCGCGCTGCAGCTGGCCAACCACTGGCAGGACATCGCCATCGACCTGGCGCGCGATCGGATCTATCTGCCGGAGGACGATCGGACCGACCACGGTGTGACGGAGGAGGACCTGAGAGCCGGGAAGGTGACCGAAGGGTTCCGGGCGCTCATGCGCCTGCAGATCGAGAGGGCGAGGGCCCTCCTGGCGGCCGGGCGGCCGCTGTGCGACGCGGTGCGCGGCAGGCTGCGCTGGGAGCTCAGGCTGACCTGGCTCGGGGGGGAGCGGGTCCTCGAGAGGATCGAGATGGCCGACTACGATGTCTTCCGGCGACGCCCGCGCCTCGGAACGCGTGACGCCCTCGTGGTCCTGGGACGGGCGGCGCGCTGGGCCTCCTGATGCACAGCCCGGAGGGGACAAGCGTGGGTTCGGGCGGCTCCTCGTTCCATTATTCGTTCGGGCTGCTGCCGCGCGACCAGAGGCGCGGCATCGAGGCGGTCTACGCCTTCTGTCGCGTGATCGACGACCTGGCCGACGAGGGACCGGTCCAGGGGAGCCGCGCCGCCGCCGGCCTCCGCCGCTACCGCGACGAGATCGACCTGTGCTTCGAAGGCCAGCCGAGCC
>DASTNM010000261.1:0-6213 GCA_035762745.1 Candidatus Polarisedimenticolia bacterium | reverse complement strand
CGGGACGCCCGGCGCCGCGGACCACCAGCACGTGCACTGAGTCGAGGAGGTGCGGCATCCTACATCGGTGTCTCGAACGCAGCGACGAAAAGGAGAGCGACCCATGATCCTGGTTACTGGCGCCAGCGGCAACATCGGCGGCGAGCTCGTGAAGAGGCTGACGGACGCCAAGGTGCGGTTCCGAGCCGGGTACCACTCCAAGGACAAGGCGGACGCGGCGAAGCGAGCCGGAGTCGAGGCGGTCCTGATCGACTTCACCAGACCTGCAACGCTGAGACCGGGGCTCGAAGAAGTTCAATCCCTCTTCCTAATCTCCGGGAACCATCCGAGCCAGACCGAGCTGGAAATCAATGTCGTCCACGAGGCGAAGAAGGCCGGGGTGCGCCACCTGGTCAAGACCTCTGTCTGGGGGGCGGAGGGGGCGGCCTTCTCCTTCGCCAGGATCCATCGCCCGGTCGAGAAGGAGATCGAGGCTTCGGGGATCGCCTACACCTTCCTGCGCCCCAACGGGTTCATGCAGAACTTCGTCAACTTCCTGGCCGGCACGATCCGGGCGCAGGGCGCCTTCTACCTGCCTGCGCGTCAGGCCCGCGTCAGCCACATCGATGTCCGCGACATCGCGGGCGTGGCGGCCAGGGTCCTCGTCGAGAGCGGCCACGAGGGAAAGGCCTACGACCTCAGCGGGCCGGAGGCGCTGACCTACGATCAGATCGCGGAGAAGCTCTCCGCGGTCCTGGACCGGAAGATCGTCTACGTGGATCTTCCCGACGCTGAATTCAAGAAGTCCATGATCGGGGCGGGAGCGCCCCCCGCGTACGCCGACGCGATGATCGATCTGGTCCACTACTACATCGCCGGGCAGGCGAGCCGGGTCACGCCCGCCGTACGGCAGATCACCGGCAAGGATCCGATCGCCTTCGATCAATTCGCGAGGGAGTTCGCGCGCGCGTTCCGCTGAGGCCGCTCAGGCGGCCGCGGCGTCCAGCGCCTCCCGGATATCGCGCAACAGGTCGCGCCAGTCCTCGACCCCGATCGAGATCCGCACCAGGCTGTCGGTGACCTCCGCCACCTCGAGATCCGCCTCGGACAGCTCCGAGTGGGTCGTGGTGCGCGGGTGGCAGGCGAGCGACTCGACCCCGCCCAGGCTGACGGCATCGCGCAGGATCCGCAGCGAGCGCAGGAAGGTGAAGGCGGCCGCCTTGCCGCCGCGGAGGTCCAGGGTGATGATGGCGCCCGGATAGTCGCACTGGGCGTCGCGGATGCGCACCTGGTCCGGGTCGGTGAACAGCGACGGGTAGATGATCCGACGCAGGGCCGGGTGCTTGGCCAAGCTCTCGGCGATCCGCTGCGCGTTCTTGCTCTGGCGGTTCATCCGCAAAAGCACGGTCGGCAGGCGGCTGTCGAGCAGCCAGCACTCGTCCGGCTGCAGGATGTTGCCGAGCACGGCGCGAGTGCCGCGCAGCGCGGTCACCAGGTCCGGGTCGCGCGCCAGCACGACTCCCGCCAGCATGTCGCTGAAGCCGTTCAGGTACTTGGTCCCGGAATAGACCACGAGGTCCGCTCCGAGCGCCAGCGGGTGCTGGAAGGCCGGGCCGAGAAAGGTGTTGTCGACCACGACCAGGGGCCCGTCGGGGTGGCGCCGCGCCGCTTCGACCGCACCGCGGATGTCGACCATGCGCAGGGTCGGGTTGGCGGGAGTCTCGAGGTACACGAGCCTCAGATTCGTGGCGCGCGCGATGGCCGCCTCCAGCGCCGGCCCGTCCCCGGCCCGCGCCGGGATCGTCAGGATGCCGAGCGGGCGCAGGATCGTGTCGAACAGGTGCTCCGTCCCCCCATAGACCGGCACGGTGTGCACCGTGCTCCAGCCGGGGCCGCAGAACGAAAGGAAGATCGTCGAGATCGCCGCCATACCCGAGTTGAAGACCGCCGCCGCCTTCGCCCCTCCCTCCAGCGGCACGATCTGGTCCTCCAGGATCTCGGCGTTGGGGTGCGACAGACGCGAGTAGATCAGGTCGACGCTCTCGTTCGGCTCCGGGCGGATCCTGCCGAGCGCGATGGCGAAGGCGCGCTCCGCCGACTCGGGGCTGTTGAAGACATAGGTCGAGGATCGAAAGACCGCGGGCCGCGCCGATCCGACCGAAAGCCGGGGATCGAAGCCGCGCGTCAGGACGGCGGTCGGGGGACGGACGACGTAGGGCGGTTCTGGTCTTTTCATGGGTCTCGACCTCCAGAGGGCTGCGTGCGCCGGCGCGCTCCGGCACCTGGATTATAATGGCGCCTCACGGAGACGCGATGCCCCTCGAGCCGAAGAAGCGATCCAGCGCCATCACCAGCGGGCCCGACCGGGCGCCGGCCCGCGCCATGCTCAAGGCGGTCGGGTTCAAGGACGCCGATCTCGAGAAGCCGCTCGTCGGCGTGGCCAACACCTGGATCGAGGTGATGCCGTGCAACTACCACCTGCGCGACCTGGCGGCGCGCGTGAAGGAGGGGATCCGCGCGGCCGGCGGGACGCCGATCGAGTTCAACACGATCGCCATCTCGGACGGCATCAGCATGGGCACCGAGGGGATGAAGGCGTCGCTCGTCAGCCGCGAGGTGGTTGCCGACTCGATCGAGCTGTGCTCGCGCGGCCACCTGTTCGACGCGGTCATCGCCCTGTGCGGCTGCGACAAGACGATCCCCGGCACGGCGATGGCGCTGGCGCGCCTCGACCTTCCGTCCCTCGTGCTCTACGGAGGCTCGATCGATCCGGGAACGTTCCGCGGCCGCGACGTGACGATCCAGGACGTCTTCGAGGCGGTCGGAGCGCATGCAGCCGGTCGGATGAGCCTGGAGGATCTGCACGAGCTGGAGGATCGCGCCTGCCCCGGATCGGGCGCCTGCGGCGGGCAGTTCACCGCCAACACCATGGCGACCGCCCTGGAGTTCGTCGGCATCTCGCCGATGGGCAGTGCCGGAGTGCCGGCGACCGACCCGCAGCGGGCCGAGGTGGCGCGCGCGGCCGGGCGCCTGGTGATGGCGGCGCTCGCGAACGACCTGCGCCCCAGCCGTGTCCTGACACGCGGCGCCTTCGAGAACGCCATCGCCTCGGTCGCCGCCTCGGGCGGGTCGACGAACGGGGTCCTGCACCTGCTGGCGCTGGCGCGCGAGGCCGGCGTGCCGCTGGCGATCGACGATTTCGACCTTATCAGCCGCCGCACGCCGCTGCTGGCGGACCTCAAGCCGGGGGGGCGCTTCGTCGCCACCGACATGCACCGCGCCGGGGGCACGCGCCTCCTGGCGAAACGGCTGCTCGACGCCGGTCTGTTGCGCGAAGGCGAGATGACGGTCAGCGGGGCCACGATCGGCGACGAGGCTCGTCAGGCCCGCGAAACCGCGGGGCAGCAGGTGGTGCGCCCTCTCGCCAGCCCGCTCAAGCCGACCGGCGGTCTGGTCATCTTGAAGGGGAATCTGGCGCCGGAGGGCTGCGTCGTGAAGGTGGCGGGCGAGAGCCGTCTCCGACACCGCGGCCCGGCGCGCGTCTTCGACCGCGAGGAGGAGGCCTTCGCCGCGGTGCAGGCGCGCCGCATCGTCGCCGGCGACGTCGTCGTCATCCGCTACGAGGGACCGAGCGGCGGCCCCGGGATGCGCGAGATGCTGGCGGTGACGGCGGCGCTGGTCGGGCAGGGGCTCGCGGACAGGGTGGCGCTTCTGACCGACGGCCGCTTCTCCGGGGCGACCCACGGCCTGATGGCCGGCCACGTCGCCCCCGAGGCGGCACGTGGCGGACCGATCGCCGCGGTGCGCGAAGGGGACTCGATCTCCTTCGACATCGAGGGCCGTCTCCTGACCCTCGAGCTGGCGGAGGCGGAGATCAGGGATCGACTGCGCGCCTGGAAACCGCCGGCGCCGCGCTACGAGCGCGGCGTCTTCGCCAAGTACGCCCGCCTCGTCTCCTCGGCCAGCGAAGGTGCGGTGACCGGGTTCACCCGTTGAGCCGGCGCGCCCCCGCCCGATGAGACCGCAGGCGCCCAGAGGCGCGGCAGGCTGAGCCCCGGCCGCCCCGGCTCACCCGAGATGACGAGCCCGATCCGGCCGGTCAGGCTGAAGGCAGGTGTCACGCTCGAGATGATCGACGCGCGCGCCGTCGCCTCGGGCGCCGTGCCGGCCGCCGGCGTCCCCGCGGGCGCGCGGGATGCGCCCGCCGCCGCCCCCGGCTCCATCACCGGGGGCGCCGGATCGCAGACCGTGCGCGGCCGGGCGCTCATCATCTGGGACCCCGACCGCCCCGGCCGCAAGCGCGACGCGATCGACACCGACCAGATCACGCCGGCGGCCGACTGCGTCTCGGAGAGCCTCGACCGCCTCGACGAGCGCTGGAAGGCCGGCGCCTTCCGCCACCTGATCCCCGACTTCCGGACCCGCGTGCACCGCGGCGAGACCTTCCTCGTCGCCGGTGAGCGCTTCGCCATCGGCTCGTCACGCGAGATGTCCCCGGCCGGACTGAAGGCGGTGGCGGAGGAGGCGGGACTCGAGCTGGTGATCGTCTGCGGCGAGAACCTGGGAGACATCTTCCGCCGCAACGCCCTCAACCTCGGCCTCCACGTCGTGCAGTCCCCCGAGGCGGTGGCGGACGCCGCCGACGGTGACGAGCTGGCCTTCGACTCCGGGACGCGGGCGCTCCGGAACCTGACGCGGGGGAAGGAGTATCGTCCGATCCCCCTGACCGTGAAAGAGGAGGAGATCCGCCGCTCGGGCGGGATCATCGCGGTCGGACGACGCGAGTTCCCCGGCTCCGTGCGGTCGGTGCCGCGCGTCGAGTTCCCGGACTCAGAGCAGGCGCGTGGGATGACCCTGACCGAGCAGATCGTCTGGGCGCACCGCGTCGACCCGGACGCCCTGGTGCGGCCCGGCGCGACGCTCCGGCTCCATGCCGACCTGCTGCCGGCCTCGGACGGCACCGCCCCCTTCGCCATCCACACCTTCAACCAGATCACCGGCGGGGAGACGATCCACCCGCGCCAGGCGGCGATCGCCAGCGACCATTTCGTCTTCACCGGCGCGGCGGCCGACGACAGGCAGACGGCGATCTCGCGCGACTTCGCGCGGCGGCAGGGGATCGAGGCGCCGCACTACGCCGCTCCGGGCGACGGTATCTTCCACTTCTACTTCCCCGAGCAGGGGCTGATCCTTCCCGGCGGCCTCTATCCCGGAGCCGACTCGCACAGTCGCGCCTACGGCGCCTACGGCGCGGTCGGCATCGGCGTCGGCAGCACCACGCTCGGCTTCGGCTGGTCGACCGGCTACGTCTACCTGAGCCTGGCGCCGCAGCGGCGCGTCGTCTTCTCCGGACGCCTGCAGCCGTGGGTCGGCGGCAAGGACATCGTCCTCGACCTGCTGCGCCGCTGGGGGACGCGACAGGCGGAGGGGATGGGCGTCGAGTTCGTCGACGGCTCGCGCCGGCTCCCGATGACCTGCCGCAACACCATCACCAACATGATGGCCGAGGCCGAGGCGCAGAACGGCCTTTTCGCCCAGGACGAGGTCACCGAGGCCTGGTACCGGGGGCGCGGCATCCCCCTCGTTTACCCGCGCCTGGTCTCGGGGGCCGCGGCTCGCTTCGAGCGCGACGAGGCGCTCGACCTCACCGCGATCGTGCCGATGATCGCCAAGCCCTTCAGCCCCGGCAACGCCCTCCCCGCCGAGCAAGTGGCGCGCGAGCGGCTGACCTTCGACAAGGCGCTGATCGGGTCGTGCACCAACGGCTCGTACGACGACCTCCTGGGGGCGGCCCTGGTGATCCGTGCCGCCCGCGCCGCCGGCCACCGAAGCGTGGCACCCGGCACCCGCTTCGTCATCTTCCCCGGCAGCGGCATGGTGCGGCGGCAGATCGAGGCGCCCGACGTCCGCCTCGGCGGGGAGTCGGTCGCGGCGGTGTTCCGCGCCGCCGGTGGCGAGATTCGCCAGTCCTGGTGCGGTCCCTGTTTCGGGCAGGGGGAGGATGCTCTGCGCCCGGGGGAGCGCGCCATCACGTCGTTCAACCGCAACTGGCAAAACCGGATGGGGGTGGGAGGCCAGGGATACCTGGCGAGCCCGGCCGTCGTCGCCGCCTCGGCCATCGCCGGCTACATGGCCCCTCCTTCGGAGCTCGGCCTGCGATGGGATCCCGATCTGTACGCCGTTTGAATTCAGCCGGGAGCTCCCCGGCATCCACCGCCAACTTCTTGACGCGAT
>DASTNM010000260.1:0-4086 GCA_035762745.1 Candidatus Polarisedimenticolia bacterium | reverse complement strand
AAAATTCCAAGGTGTCCCTCCAGCCGAGCTGCCGGCGCTGATTGGCTATAGCCTGGCCGCCGGTCTTGCCGTGGGTGCCGTCCGCCCCAGGCTCGGAACAGCCCGTGGGCGCATCGTGACAACGTTTGCGGTCGTGGCGATCGGGTACTTCTGGCTGACCATGTGGGATGATCGCTCCCTCAGTTCAACCTTGAAAGCCGCGCCGCTCCTGCTGCTGGTTGCAGCCCTGATGACGATCGTCATCTTCGCCCGGGAGCTCGCGTCTGCCTGGCTGCGGAGACGATCGCGACAAGCGAGACGAGAGACCCAATCATGACGGAACGCGACCCAGGTTATTCAATGCTTCGACCGCCGGATCAGAAGTGGCGCGAATCGAACATCATGAAGATCCCCAACACCAACCTTCTCGAGCAGCTCGGCGGCACCCAGCACATGGGCGGACGGCTGTGGCGTCTCCCGCCGTTCTCGGCGAACACGTGGCATAGACACGTGGACCAGTGGGAGCTCTATTTCGTGCTGGAGGGTACGGGCCGCATGCGCGTCGGCGGGGAGACTCTGACCGTCCCTCGGCACGGATCCGTGCTCGTCGCACCGCACATGCTCCGCCAGGTCTTCAATGACACCGCCGGCGAGGTCCTCTGGCTCATCCTCGGGGCACCCCCGGACGGCAGCGCCGGCCGATCCGTCAAGGCTTCGGACTTCTATCCGGAGGATCCGAAGGCTCTGCCCGCGGAGCTCGCCGGGCATGTCTGGCCTCCCAAAGCCGCCACATAATACGGAGCGTCAGGAGGCACTCGATCACCAGGCTCTTCGCCTCACTATGACATCTTCTCGAGGAACGGCCGTTCTCATTCTTGCGCTCGTATCGCTCTTTGGCGTCGAGATCGCAACTCACACGATGGGTGACGAAACGGCGCTCCTCAGGCTGGGCGCGCTGCCGACCGACGGTCACCTCGACGGAGAATACTGGCGAGTTCTCACCTACTCGTTCCTTCACCTCAACCCGCTGCACCTTGTGCTCAATGTCGCCTTGCTCTGGTGGATTGGTCGCATTGTGGAGAGGCGAGTCGGTACGCTTCGAGCCGCGGGGATCTATGGAGCCAGCGTGGTTCTTAGTGCAAGCGCGATCCTCACAATCCGCGGTCTTGATCCCCACCCCGGATCGGCTCTCGGAGCATCCGGCGGACTTTTTGGCCTGCTCGGTGCCGCGCTCGTGCTTGCATACCGTCGCGACATGGAACGGTTCGGGCAGAGTCGCAGGCTTCGTGCCGGGCTTTGGCTGTGCCTCGCGATCGGACTCGGCGTATCCCTCCTTCCCAATGTGAGCCTCGCAGGCCATCTTGGGGGGCTCGTCACGGGACCGTTGCTCGGGGCCGTTGCGGCCGCGCGGCGGAACGCCGCCTGACCGCGTCCTGGAGCGGACGGCGCCGCAGCCATGGTGATCACATGACAGAAAGCGCTGCAGATCGGCGAGAATAGCCAGTCCCTGAAGGAGAATGTCGATGTCACGGCCCTCAGTCAACGCATCGCTCTCCCCTATAGGTCGCTGGCTCGTGATCGCGGCCCTCGGTGCTGCAAGCGGCGCCCAGGCTCAGACATCCACCACGCGACCACCGGAGAGATTCGAGACGCTGGGTCGAGCCATCCTCAGCGAGCTCATCTCGATCGATTCGACGCACGAGCACGGCTCGACCGCCGCCGCGCAAGCGGTCGCCGCCCGGGCGCTCGCAGCGGGATTTCCACCAGGGGACGTGGCCGTGCTGGCCCCCGCGGACCACCCGGAGAAGGGTAACGTCGTCCTCCGCCTGCGCGGTCGCGCGCACGACCGACCGGTGCTGTACATCGCCCACCTCGATGTCGTGCAGGCCCGGCGCGAGGACTGGACGTTCGACCCCTTCCGGCTCACCGAGAAGGAGGGTTGGCTGTACGGACGCGGCACGATCGACATGAAGGGGCAGGACGCGGCCGTTCTGACGAGCCTCATTCGGATGAAACAGGAGGGCGTGGTCCCGGCGCGCGATGTCATCGCCGCCTTCACCGCGGACGAGGAGGCGGGCGGCGACGCGAATGGCGTGGCATGGTTGTTCAAGGAGCATCGCGATCTGCTCGACGCGACGCTCGTCGTGAACCCGGACGGCGGCGAGGCCGGACTCAAGCAGGGGCGCAAGCTCTATGTCGCCGTTCAGACGAGCGAGAAGCTGTACATGACCTTCGCGCTGGAGGCGACGGACAAAGGCGGGCACAGCTCGCGACCCACGGCCGAAAACCCCATCTATCGCCTGGCCGCCGGGCTCGAGCGGCTGGCGAAGCTCCGCTTTCCCGTCCATCTGACGGAGACGACCAAGCTCTATTTCGCCCGGCGCGCGGAGATTGAAACCGGCCCGCTGCAGTCGGATATGCGGGCGATTCTCCGCGTGCCCCCGGACGCCGCCGCGGTGGAGCGGCTGTCGGCCGCCGTCGAAACGAACATCCAGCTGCGCACCACCTGCACGACGACGATGATCGAGGGTGGACACGCGGAGAACGCGCTTCCCCAGCGCGCGCGAGCCACCGTGCAGTGCCGGGTGATCCCGGGCGAATCGCAGGACTCCGTCGCGGCGGCAATCGCCGCAACGCTGGCCGACCCGAAGGTTGTGGTCAGCGTCGTGACACCTTCGACCCCCGCCCCGGAGTCACCGCCCGCGCCGACCATCCTCTCCCTGGTCGAGGGCGTCACTCGATCCATGTGGCCGGGCGTGGTCGTGCTGCCGGAGATGAGCCCGGGCGCCACCGACAGCATCCACACGCGCGCCCTCGGGATTCCGAGTTACGGGATCGATGGCATGTTCGACGATCTCGACGACGGCCGGGCGCACGGCCGTGACGAGCGCATCGGCGTGGTCGCCTTCGCCGAGGAGATCGAGTTCACGTACCGCCTCATGCGGGCGTTTGGCGACGCCCGGTAGGCGGGTCCGTCCAACAAGGAGAGAGCATGATCGCACGCGTCTGGCATGGCGTCGTCCCGCTGGAGAAATCGGAGGGCTACGGTCAGTACCTCTCGGACTCGGATCTCGGCGTGCGTGACTACCAGAGGACTCCGGGCAATCGCGGGGTCTGCCTGTTGCGGCGAATCCAGGGGGACCGGGTTCATTTCCTCCTCATCTCGCTCTGGGAGTCACGCGACGCGATCAAGTCGTACGCCGGCCCCGACATCGAGCGGGCGCGCTATTTTCCCTACGATCGTGAGTGCCTCGTGGAGCCCGAGCCCGATGTCGCGCACTACGAGGTCCTGGTGGCCCCCGACCAGGGAGCCGGAAATGGCTGACCCTGTCGCGCGGTACCTTCGCTGGCGCCGCATCGTCACGGTGGTGGGCTGCGTCCTGCTCGGCCTCGAATTGATCCTCATCTTCATCAACACCATGGCGGAGATCTCGGAGATCACGACCGGGTCCTGGTCGGGGCTCGGCGCAGCCGTTGTCACCATGCTCTTCCAGCTGCCCCTCGCGATTCTCGGGATCGTCATCGGCATCGTTCTGCTGATCGAGCGAGGCGGGGGGCGATTCAGCGTTGGAATCCCTCTTCTCGCCCTCTCAATCGCCCTGCTGAAATGGGACACGTCCCAGACACTCGCCGAACTGTTGGCGGGGCTTCTCGGATACCGGAGGTGAGTCGCGAGCCGGCGGCGCCCCGCCGTCGGGTGGCCTCGCGTCGGCCCGCCGTGCTTGAGCGTCCGGCCGCTCCCCTGATACTATCCCCCGCACCATGACCGGCAGAGACTCCGGCCGCGACGCCGGACCACCACACCCGCCGTCGTACACCGCGACGCACGACGGAGAGACGCACGCGGTGATCGTGCGCGAGCTCGAGCGGCGCCTCCATCTGCTCGACGGGGCCGACGAGACGATCTTCGGACGCTTCACGGCGCTCGACTGGGTCGTGTGCGTGGCCGCCTTCGTCGTCCTGCCGGTGCTGCTTTTCTGGTGGGGCGCCGGCAGGTGAGCCACACGCCTCCCGCGACCGCGCCGCGCGACCCGGCGGAGGTGATCCGGCAGGAGAGCCTCTTCGGCCGCCTGCCGCTTCTGCCGGAAGAGCGCGAGTACGGCACCC
>DASTNM010000259.1:0-2039 GCA_035762745.1 Candidatus Polarisedimenticolia bacterium | reverse complement strand
GGCGGCCGCGCCCCGGGTCGCCGTCCGCTCCGGTGATCCGGCGCCGATCCAGGCGCACTTCGGAACTGATCTCGCCTGCCGCCTGGCCGCCCCGCCGGGTGGGCTCGTCTTCGTCGATGCAGCAGGCAGCGCCCTTTTCCTCAGGGAATCGACCGGGGTCCGCGCCCTGGCGTACGTCGGGCAGGGAGCGCCGGGTGGAAGCGTCTTCGCTTCCTTCTGCGAGGCGGCCGCCGGAGCGGACGGCACAATCGCCTTCCACGCCTTCCTGGCCGACGGTCGCGAGGGGATCTACCGCCTCGCCCCGGGATCGGAGATCGCCGAGAGTGTCATCGTCACGGGCGAAGCCCTGGATCTGAGGGGCGTGCCGGTCACTCTCGCGCTGCTCGCCGGTCCCGCGGTCGATGGGCAGGGGAACGTCGTCCTGGCGGTCGACACGTCCGAGGGGCCGGGCGCGATCCTGCGTCTCCCTCCCGGATCCCCGGCCGGTGCTGGTCCCGAAGTCCTGATCCAGACCGGCGATCCGATCGGTGCGGGGCGGTTCGTGCGGGTCCTGACGGCGCCGGCGATGAACGCCGGAGGCACCGTCGTCTTCACCGCCGCTCTCGATTCGGGTCTCGAGGTGGTGGCGACACTGGTTCCCGGCCAGAGCCCGATCGTCCTTTTCCTCGGGGTCGGCGCGCCGGGGACGCTGCCGCCGACGGTCGCCATCGCGCCGCCGGCGATCAACGACGCGGGTCAGGTCGCCTTTCTCTGGTCCGACGCGGCGCGCGTCGTCCGGCTGCAGCGGGTGTCGGCCGGGCTCTCGGTCACCGTCGCCGCGCCCGGCGCCACCGCCCCGGATGGCGTGACACTGGCGGAGATCTCCGATCTGCCGCCGGCCCTCGACCCCTTGGGTGCGGTGGTCTTCGGCGCCGTCCGCTCCGACGGCCGGCATGGCCTTTATGTCGTGAGCGGCCGGCTGGACGCCCTGGCGGAGGAGGGGCATCCGCTCGGCGACTTCGGGACGGTCACGCGGGTCCCGATCGCGCAACAGGAGACGGCGGCCCCGGTCTTCGGCGCCGATGGATCGGCCCGGGGCGTCGTCGAGACGACGGAGGTGGGCGGCCTCTTCGCCCTGCCGCCGGTCGCGGCGGGCGCCGGAGGGCAGGCCCGGCCCGAGGTGCAATCGGGCGAGGCGGTTCCCGGCCCCGCCCGCTTCGTGTCGTTTCTCGAGAGGGAGATCCCGACGCTCGGCGGTGGACCGGCGCTCGCTCCGGGTGGGTCGATGATCTTCGACGCGCGCCTCACCTGTGGAACGCGAGGACTGTTCGTCCGCGACCGGGCCGGCCGGATCGCTCCGGTGGCGACCGACGGTGACCTGGCCCCCGGGGGCGGCCTGTTCGACGGCGAATCCTTCTCATGCCACTCGCTCAACGGATCCGGCACGGTCGCCTTCCTCGCCGCCACACGCGCCACCGCCGGGAGTCCTCCGGCGGGGCCGGCGCTCTACTACGGCCGGCCCGGGACCGACCCGCTCCGGCGGGTTATCGGAGTCGGCGACCAGGAGCCGGGCGGCGCGCGGACGATTACGGCTCTCGACCCGCCGTCGCGCCTCAACCGGACCGGAGCGATCGCGATCCCGGTCGTAGTGTCGAACGGCCAGATGCTGCTGCTCGGCTATGACGGGGCGTCGATATTCCGCGTCGCGGCACCGGGCGACCCGGCGCCCGAGGGGGCCCGGTTCGCCACGCTCTTCACCGGCTCGCTCTTTCTCGGCCGGGCAATTCCTCCGTCCCTCGACGATGCCGGTCGGGTCCTGTTTGGCGGCGTCACGTCGGCGGGCGACTCGGCCCTCTTCGCCGCGCTCCTGGCTCCGGGCGGGGGAGGAGTCCCGTCACGCGTCGCCGGCGCCTGCGACGCGTGACGGGACCCCTCCCCCGCCCGGCGTCAGGAAAGCGGCGAAGAGGGCCGAGTCGCCCGCCGACGTGACGCCGCCGAATAGGACCCGGCCGTCATCGCCAAGGGACGGAGGAATTGCCCGGCCGAGAAAGAGCGAGCCG
>DASTNM010000258.1:0-3837 GCA_035762745.1 Candidatus Polarisedimenticolia bacterium | reverse complement strand
TCTTCCGCACCTCCTCCGACACCGAGGTCATCCTGCACCTGATCGCGCGCTCGGCCCAGAGCGACCTCGAGGCGGCGATCGTCGACGCCCTCAAGCAGGTGCGCGGCGCCTACTCGCTGATCTTCATCGCCAAGGATCGCATCATCGGGGTGCGCGATCCGCGCGGCTTCCGGCCCCTGTCCCTCGGCAGCCTCGGGGGGGCGCACATCCTGACCTCCGAGTCGTGCGCCCTCGATCTGATCGACGCCACGCTGGTGCGCGATATCGAGCCGGGCGAGATGGTGGTCATCAGCGCGGCCGGGGTGAAGTCGTACCGTCCCTTCCCGCCCGAGCCCACGACGCAGTGCATCTTCGAGTATGTGTACTTCTCGCGCCCCGACTCGCTGGTCTTCGGGCGCAGCGTGCACGAGGTCCGCAAGCGCCTGGGGCGCGAGCTGGCGCGCGAGCGGCCGGTCGAGGCGGACGTGGTCGTCCCGATCCCCGACTCCGGGGTCTACGCGGCCCTCGGCTTCTCCGAGGAGTCGCACGTGCCGCTGGAGTTCGGCCTGGTGCGCAACCATTACGTCGGCCGGACCTTCATCGAGCCGCGCCAGTCGATCCGTCATTTCGGGGTGAAGCTGAAGCTCAACCCGGTGCGGACCCTGCTGCAGGGCAAGCGCGTGGTCCTGATCGACGACTCGATCGTGCGTGGCACCACCAGCCGCAAGATCGTCTCGATGGTGCGGGCCGCCGGGGCGCGGGAGGTCCACATGCGCATTTCCTCCGCCCCGACGCAGGGCCCCTGCTACTATGGCGTCGACACACCGCGGCGCTCGGAGCTGATCGCCTCGTCCCACTCCGTCGACGAGATCAAGCGCTACATCCGGGCCGATTCCCTCGGCTACCTGTCCCTCGAGGGGATGTTCAGGGCCGTTCGGGAGAACCAGTCGTTCTGCACCTCCTGCTACACCAACAAGTACCCGGTCCCGTTTCCGGAGGAGGAGGAAGTCCAGAAGGCCGCTGCCGAGAGGCGTCGCTGAGCCACGGCCGGCGGGGAGGGAGGCGCGCGCGGCGCGCCGTCCGGCTCCACCGTTCTTGTGCGTGATCCGCGTTCCCGACCCCGGGGCGCTTTCCATGAGGTGCAGGTGACCCTATGACCAGCGTCCAGAACTCCGGCACGACCCCCCGCGAGGCCGGCCCGTCCGGATCGCGCCCCTACGTCCCGGCACACCCCACCGTGGCCATCGACGACGTCGACCTGCGCGAGCGCTACGAGAAGTTCGAGCTCGGCGCGCGCAAGATCCGCTGGGACGACGCCGGCCCCGTGCGCATCGACTGGTCGGCCTTCGACCGCAGCCGGCTGACCCTCGACAACCTCCTGGTCGTCAAGCTGGTCACGTTCGTCGAGTCGTACGCCGACGTCTACACCACCCTGCTCCTGGACAATTTCTGCACCAACGACACGATGGCGACCTTCTTCCAGCTCTGGGAGCGCGAGGAGCAGAACCACGCGGACAAGCTGGTCGCCTACCTGAAGCTGGTCGGGCTCGACGAGAAGGAGCTGCACGAGTCGCTGCAGCGGCCGCGGCTGAAACAGTTCTCGGTGCCGTACATCAAGACACCGCTGCAGGCGAGCGCCTTCACCTACTGCCAGGAGCTGCTGACCGCTTTCTTCTACCAGATGTTCCGGCGCACGGTGAGCGAGCCGCTCCTGAACGAGATCCTGACCAAGATCATCGCCGACGAATGGCGCCACTTCCACTGGTACGAATATGTCGTCTCGATGCACCTGAAGGCCGACCGCAAGAAGACGCTGGAGGAGGTGCTTCCGGTGTTCGAGCACTTCGCCATGCCCGGCAACCAGATCCTGGGTGCCGAGTACGAGATCCTCACCGACGAGATCATCAAGAGAATGCGTTTCAGCACCAGCGAGATCTTCCAGATCGGCAAGACGGTCACCGGCACCTTCGGCCTGATCGAAGGCGGCAGGCTGATCGCCCGCTCCTCCTACGCGCGCGGCATGAAGGACGTGGTCCTGCACCGCAAGCCGCCCCACCCCCAGCACGATCAGATCGTCCGTTCGTTCACGGTCGATCTCGAGAAGGCGCTGACGGCGGGGACCGCCTAGGGTCCGCCCGGGAGCCGCCGCGAGCATGCCGCCGCCCTCCGCCAGCCCCGAGCTCGTGCGGCTGGCCATCAACACGATCAAGACCCTGAGCATCGACGCCGTCGAGACGGCGAAGTCCGGCCATCCCGGGATGCCGATGGGGATGGCGGACTGCGCCTTCCATCTCTTCACGCGCCACCTGCGCTTCGATCCGGGCGACCCCGCGTGGCCGGACCGCGACCGCTTCGTGCTGTCGGCCGGGCACGGATCGATGCTCCTCTATTCGCTCCTGCACCTGTGCGGCTACGACCTGCCGCTCGATCAGCTCAGGAAGTTCCGCCAGTGGGACAGCATGACGCCGGGCCACCCCGAGCTCGGCTGCGCCCCCGGCGTCGAGACAACCACCGGGCCGCTCGGCCAGGGTGTCGGCAACAGCGTCGGCATGGCCATCGCCGCCCGCATGCTGGCGGAGCGCTTCAACGTCCCCGGCGCGCCGATCGTCGGGCATCGCATCTGGGCGATCGTCAGCGACGGCGACATGATGGAGGGAGTCGCCTCGGAGGCGGCCTCGATCGCCGGCCATCTCGCTCTCGGCAACCTCACCCTGATCTACGACGACAACCACATCACCATCGAGGGGGATACCCGCCTCGCGTTCTCGGAGGAGGTCGGCCGCCGCTTCGAAGCGTACGGCTGGACGGTGCAGCGCATCGACGGCCACGACCAGGCGCAGATCGTCGCGGCGCTCGACGCCGCGGCGCGTCAGACCGAGCGCCCGGGGTTGATCGTCGCCCGCACCCACATCGCCAACGGCAGCCCCGGCAAGCACGATTCGTCGGAGGCGCACGGCTCGCCCCTCGGCCCGGAGGAGACGGCGGCGACCAAGAAGAACCTCGGCTGGCCGCCCGAGCCGACCTTCATCGTCCCGGACGAGGTGCGTCGCCTGTTCGCCGACCGGGCCGAGGAAGGACGCCGGGCGGCCGCCGACTGGCGGCGGCGCTTCGAGGATTGGAGTCGCGCCAATCCGGACAAACGCCGGGAGTGGGACCGCTACCGCGGGCGCGAGGTCCCCTCCGATCTCTTCGCGCGCCTGCTCCAGAGCCTGCCGCAGCCGCCGAAGACCGAGGCGACCCGGACGATCTCCGGCCGGCTGATTCAGACGGCGACCGGGCTGGTCCCCTCCCTGTGCGGAGGCAGCGCGGACCTCGAGCCTTCGACCATCACCTACATCAAGTCGAGCGGCGCCATCGGCCGCGAGTCGTTCGCCGGCCGCAACTTCCACTTCGGCGTGCGCGAGCACGGCATGGGGTCGGTGCTGAACGGCCTGGCCCTGCACGGCGGAGCGATCCCGTTCGGGGCCACCTTCCTGATCTTCTCCGACTACATGCGCCCCCCGATCCGCCTTGCGGCGATCATGGGGCTGCAGGTGATCTACGTCTTCACGCACGACAGCATCTTCCTCGGCGAGGATGGTCCGACCCACCAGCCGATCGAGCAGATCGCCGCCTTGCGCGCCGTCCCCAACCTGAGAGTGATCCGCCCGGCCGACGGGCCGGAGACCGCCATGGCCTGGACCGTCGCCCTGACGCGGCGGGACGGCCCGACCGCGCTGGTCCTGACCCGGCAGGGGCTGGCGCCGCTGCGCCGCGCCGACGGCTTCGCGCCCGAGGGACTCCTGCGCGGCGGGTACGTCGTGGCGGACGCCGGCCCCGGCGCGGCACGCGTCGTCCTGATCGCCACCGGCTCCGAGG
>DASTNM010000257.1:0-3236 GCA_035762745.1 Candidatus Polarisedimenticolia bacterium | reverse complement strand
CCTGGAAGCGGGTCTGGCGCACCATCTCTACGGCGGATCGCCCGTCCTCCGCGGTGGCGACGGTGTAGCCCGCTTCCCTGAGGACGGTACCCAGCAGCTCCAGGAGCACCGGCTCGTCGTCGATCACCAGGATGGACGCGGACCCCGATTCGGCCGTCGTCCTGAACTTGTCGGTCATCTTCGAGTTTGCGTTCGCGGGCGTGCGGGATTCACGGCCTGGCCAGCTCGGTCCGGGACATCATCCGCTGCGCCGAGGCGGCCTCGCTGCTCCCGGGCCACCGCTGGACGATCTCCTGCAGGATCGGCCGGGCCTCCGTCTCCCGGCCGCTCTTCACCAGGACGTCGGCGAGGCGCACCTTGAAGAGAGGCTGATCGGGGCGCTCCTTCGCTCCGCGCGCGAAGTAGCGCGCCGCCAGCTCCATCTCCCCCTCCTCCTGCAGGACCGCCCCGAGGCCGAGCAGGGCCGGAGGATATCCCGAGGCGGCGTGCAGCGCCTCGTGGTACAGGCCGATCGCCCGGGCCGTGTTGTGCGGCCCCTGGGCGTACATCTTCGCCAGCGCCGCCGACACCTCCGCGTTCATCGGCTGCAGGGCGTGGATCTGCTCCTCGATGGCGATCGCCCGATCCCATTCGCGGCTCGTCGCCAGCTCGATGGCGATTTTGTGGCAGGCCTCCACCCCCGAGGCCTGCAGGCAGCCGGTACAGCTCTCCGCGTTCGCGGCACGGTGCGCCTGCCCGACCGCGGCCGCGACACCCAGGAGTCCCGTCGCCAGGAGCACGACCAGAATTCCCGGGATCCCAACCCGCAACCGCACCCCGCCCCTTCCTGCGCTCTGGCTCACCGGACCCTCCCAAGGCCCCGCGCGGAGCCGGCGCCCCGGGCCGGCGGTCGTCACACGGACGCCTGACAACAAAAGATAGGCAACCGGCCCGGCGGCGCAAGCGATTGCAATCCTGTACTCGGTGCGAGGATGGCGAAGCACCGGCAGGCCCTTCCCTGATAGGATCCCGCGTCGCGTCATTTCAGGAGGTGCAACAAATGCCGATACACCGCCGTCATGTCGTCCCGGCCCTCATTCTCGTCCTCGCTCTCGGCGCGACGCTCGCGGCCGCCGCGGCGCCCCCGGCCCGGCCGCCGTCCACCCCCGCCCCAAAGGCCGACCTGGTTCTGCGCCACGGAGCGATCTACACCCTCGACGCCGTGCGCTCCTGGGCCGAGGCGGTCGCCGTGCGCGGCGAGCGGATCGTCTACGTCGGGCCGGACCGGGGTGTGGCGGCGTACGTCGGGCCGAAGACCCGGGTGGTCGACCTCGGCGGGCGGATGGTCCTCCCAGCCTTCCAGGACAGCCACATCCATCCCATCAGCGGCGGCATCAGTTACAGCGTCACCTGCGCCCTGTACGATCGGCATACGCTCGACGGCTACCTGGAGGCGGTGGCGGAGTACGCGAAGAAGCATCCCGATCTCCCCTGGATCCGCGGCGACGGCTGGACGATGGACATCTTCGCCCCGACCGGGATCCCGGATCGCCGCTTCCTCGACAAGGTGCTGCCCGACCGTCCGGTCTATCTCGAGAACAGCGACGGACACTCCGGATGGGTCAACTCGAAGGCGCTGCAGCTCGCCGGCATCACCCGCGAGACACCCGATCCTCCCGGCGGACGGATCGACCGCGATCCGAAAACCGGCGAGCCGATCGGCGGGCTTCAGGACAGCGCCATGGAGCTCGTGACCGGCCGCATCCCCCCGTTCACGCTCACGGACCGCATGAACGGCCTGCGTTACGCGCAGACCATGCTCCACGGATACGGCATCACCTCGTTCCAGGACGCCGCCGTCACGCCGGATTCGTTCGAGACCTACAGGGCCCTGGACCAGAAGGGGGAGCTGACCATGCGGGTGGTGGCCTCCCAGTGGTGGGAGCGCAGCCGGGGAGAGGAGCAGATCGCCGGCTTCCTGGAGGCGCGGCGGAAGTACGGCCAGGGGCACGTGCGGGCCAACACGGTGAAGATCATGCAGGACGGCGTCATGGAGGTGCAGACGGCGGCGCTGCTCAAGCCGTACCTCGGCAAGCCGGGCGTCTACGGCCTGACCATGGTCGAGCCGGAGGCGCTCAAGCGGGCCGTCACGCACCTCGACCGGGAGGGCTTCCAGGTCCACTTCCACGCCATCGGCGACGCCGCCATACGCGAGTGCCTCGACGCCGTCGAGGCGGCGCGGCGCGCCAACGGCACGCGCGACAGCCGACACCACATCTCACACCTGGAGCTGTTCGACCCCGCCGACATCCCCCGCTTCCGGGAGCTGGGGGTGATCGCCAACTTCCAGCCGCTCTGGGCCTTCTCCGACGAGTACATGCAGAAGCTGACCCTGCCGCTCCTCGAGCCGGAACGGGCCCGCTGGATCTACCCGATCGGCAGCCTGCTCCGCAGTGGCGCCGTCGTCGCCTTCGGCAGCGACTGGTCGGTCTCCTCCGCCAACCCGCTCGAGGAAATGGAGGTTGCCGTCACCCGGATGGGCGACGCCGGCCAGACGACGACCCCCTTCATCCCCGAGGAGCGGATCGATCTTCCCAGCGCCCTGGCCGGCTTCACCATCAACGCCGCCTATGTCAACTTCCAGGAGGACACGAGCGGATCCGTCGAGACCGGCAAGCTGGCCGACCTGATCGTCCTCGACCGGAACCTGTTCGCGATCAAGCCGGAGGAGATCTCGGAGGCCAAGGTGCTGCTGACGCTCTTCGGGGGGAAGCCGGTGCACGGTGACTTCACGCTCACCGGTGGTGGCGGCACGGGGATGCGCCGGTAGAAGGCTGGCGCGCCCGGAGGGGCTCGAACCCCCGACCACCGGATTCGAAGTCCGGTGCTCTATCCAGCTGAGCTACGGGCGCGCGCGGGGACGACCCACGCCGATCATAAACCACGTTCCCGGGACCGCGCCCAGCCATCGCTCCCACAATTGGTTGCGGGCGCGCTTCGCGGGACCTATTGTCACGGGGTGCAGCCGAGCTTCGCAGCCTCCCCTCGGACGATCGCCGGATCGACCCGGTCAGCGCTCATCGCCTCCTGGGTCTTCGCGCTCCTCTGGAACCTGCTGTCGGCCCCGTCGGCCTGGTTCGCCGTCCGGGAGGCCATAGAGAAGGGGAACCGGCTCGCCTGGATCGTCCTGATCTTTCCGCTCGCCGGAGTCGCGCTCGTCGCCGGGGCGCTCCGGACGACGCTGCGCTGGCGGAAGT
>DASTNM010000256.1:0-3047 GCA_035762745.1 Candidatus Polarisedimenticolia bacterium | reverse complement strand
CACTCTCCGGCTATGACCTCGCCGCCGCCGTCGCCATCCAGATCGCCGATGGCGGGAGTGCCGTACCCACCGAACCCGTTGGGGGTCAGGAAGATCAAGGCGGCGTTTCTGTTCCATCCGTAGAGCCGGCCGTTGATCGCTTCGACGAGGATGTCTTTGAAACCGTCCCCGTCGATGTCGCCGATGGCGGCCGAGCCCACGATGTGATTGCCGACCTCCGTCCGGACGAACCAGTTGGAGTTGCCCAGGCTGTCGAAGATCGTGACGGTTCCGCCGTCGTCGGTAACAACCGTCTCGAGCTTGCCGTCGTTGTCGATGTCGCCGAGCGACAGGCCGTTCATGATATGGCCGAAGATATTATCGTGCCTCCAGAGCAGAGTGCCGTTTCCCCGGTAGGCGAGAATGCTGAGCGCCCCCGGCTGCTGCTCTGTCTCGACGATGTCGATGTTGCTGTCGCCGTCGATGTCGCCGACCACGGGCGCGGCGCCCGCGCTGGGCAGAGCCGTCGCGACGGGCCAGGGGCCCACGGCGGTTCCGTCGGCCTTGAAGACGTCGAGCTGCGTCGTCTGGCGCACGATGATATCGAGCACGCCGTCGCCGTCGACGTCTCCGACCGCGGGAGCCGCGTCGACGGGCCCGCCGAGGGATTTCGGCCATGCCGGACCCAGCGTCGTGCCATCACCGTTCCAGACGTAGACGGTGCCATTGACCGACACCGCGACGATCTCGAGCGCCGGATCCGAGTCCAGGTTCGCCAGGAGGGGAGGGCCGGCGGGAGCGGAATCCATCGTCAGGGGGAACGGGGCCAGCGTCTGGCCGATGAAATTGAAGGCGTAGACCATGCCCGTCGTCGAGGCGACGACGAGATTCAGCGCGGTCCCGGTGCCGGCGATTTTGCCCACGGCGACCGGCAGGAGATCGGCCGTTCCCGCCGACCTGGGCCATCCTAACAGACGAGCTCCATTGGCGCTCCAGACCCCGATCAAGCCCGCGGCGCCGCTCACGGCGACATCGAGAGATCCGTTCCCGTCGATGTCGGCGTACAGAGGGGCGGAGCCGACGCTGCCGGTCTTCCCTAACACGACGGGCCATCCCGTCTGATTGGCATACGTGCCGGATCGGAGGACGGTGATCGTGTGCTGGTCCTGGGAGGCGCCCGACGAGGCGGTAAGACGGATGTCGTAGCGGCCGAAGGCCAGCGGCGTCGCGTCAAGGTTCCCGAGGATCGCGTTGGTCGCCGTCGATCCGCTCCCGAACTGGGTCCAGGAAGGCCCACCCTGTGGTCTCTGCTCGAGAATGTAGCTCGTCCCGACCGCCGTTCCGAAGATGTCCGTCGGCCCGGTGTCCAGGATCGTGCTGGCGTCCGGAGACTTGATCGTTGCGAAGACCGCGGGCTCTCCGTTCAGCGTCAAGGCGCGCTGCACGTTCACGCGGCCGCCGATGAAATGATCGGTGGTGATGTGATCCGCGGAGTACTCGATCATGTGGCGCACGTTGGCTGCGGTGAGGCCCTCCGGGTTCTTCGACAGGATCAAGCCTGCCAGCCCGGCGACGTAGGGCGCCGAGAAGGACGTCCCAGTTCCGAACCCGTAGTTACCGCCCACTGTCGTCGTATAGAGGGAATCGCCCGGCGCGCTCACGTCGACCCACGAGCCGTAGCTCGAAAAATTCTCGCGCCCGTCGAGCATGTCCGTCCCGCCGACGGACAGCGTGTTGGCGAAGCCGGCGGGCGAAATGGGTTGCGACGAGTCGTTGTTGCCTGCCGAGGCGACGACGACGACGTTGTGGGCATCGGCGTTGTTGACCGAGGCCTCCATGATCGAATCCGGATAGGGGGCCGAGTAGCTGATGTTCACGACGCGCACGCCGTGGATCACCGCATAATCGATGGCCGCGGTCAATCCCGAGCTGCTCAGCGTCGTCCGGATCGGCATGATGCCGCACCCCCAGCAGACACCGGCGACGCCCTTCCTGTTGTTCGTCGGCGGGGCCGCGATCCCGGCCACCCTAGTCTCGTGCGTCTCACCGGCCTCCGCGGACGGATTACTGTCGTTGTTGGCGAGATCGTAGCCGGGGACGAGGTTGGACTTGAGATCGATTCCCTGTCCGATCACAGCGATGACGATCTTCGGGGTGACCTGACCCGTGGTGATGTCCCATCCTGCCGGTGCGCTCGTCTTGGGATGGGCCCACTGCTGTGGGTAGAGCGGGTCGTTCGGCACCAACGCGGGCGTGTAGCGATAGTTGAGCTGGGCGCTCCGCACCTCGGGATCGGCCCGGTACTCGGCGAGCGCGGCGACGGCATCCTGGCCTTCCCCAAGTCGCAGGACAAAATAACCGGCCAGCGGAGTGCGCCCCACGGGATCCGGCGAGCCGGGCACCGGCGTCAGGACCGGCCGCATCTCGCGCACCCGAAATTTCCGATTGAGACGATCGATCGACTCCGCCCCGGTCCATGCGTTGGGCACGCGGAACGCGGGATCGAGAAAGGCACGGAGCCCTGCGGCGCGCGCCGGCTGGAGCTCGACGATCAGCTCACCCGGAACGTACGACTCCGGCGAGATCGCGGCTGTGTCGCTGCGGGTCTGTGCGGAGGCGATTTCCCGGGACGTCCTGCCCACGAGAGCACCAGTTGCCAGGATGACCGCAAGGGCACAGATGATCCATGGGGCGCGCAAGCGTCGTGTGTTCAACGGTAACCTCCTGAAAGCGAAGAGAAGGTTGGGTTGGTTGACTGGGTCGATCGCAGGATCCGGGTGATCGACATGGCCCTCCTTTCGAGGGGTGTCGTTCAGGCACGACAGGCTTTACCTAGAATGCCAAAATCTGCGTGGAACGTACGACGGGATTGGCGCGCCGTCAACCTGCAAGTCTGTACGGCCGGGTTGAAAGCGACCGCAGAAATGGACGCGCTCGTCTGCGCAACCCATCGTCGGGCAGGCCGAAACCGGAATGGAGACCCGACAGCTCTCTGTGTGTTAACCAGAGAGCCCCCGCGTTCGAGGAGACTTACGCCTGGGGAGCTAATCATCATCGGACCCGAGTCA
>DASTNM010000255.1:0-4108 GCA_035762745.1 Candidatus Polarisedimenticolia bacterium | reverse complement strand
GCCAGGCTGCGCGCATGCAGCGCCAGCCCTTTGTAAACTTCTATCTCCCAGCGAACCGAAGGAACGCGTACCGCCCCCGCGCGCAGCCCACCGTAGTGGCGATCCCCCACGATTGGGTGCCCGATCGATTTCAGGTGAACTCGCAACTGGTGCGTGCGTCCGGTCTCGGGGCAGAGCTCGACGAGGGAGACCGCTCCGAGCGACTCGAGAAGACGGTACCGGGTGCGCGACTCCCGGCCCCCGGAGCGAATCGCCATCTTGAGTCGGGCGGTCGGATGGCGGGCGATCGGCGCGTCGATCGTTCCCTCCCGGTTCCGTGGCCGGCCCCAGACCAGCGCCTCGTAGACCTTCTTGACGGTGCGCTCCTTGAACTGTCCGGCGAGGGACCGATGCGTCATGTCGTTCTTGGCGATCACCAGGACCCCCGTCGTGTCCCGATCGAGACGGTGCACGATGCCCGGGCGCTCCGCCCCGCCGATTCCCGAAAGATCGCGACAGTGGTGCAGCAATGCATTGACCAGGGTGCCACCGCGGGACCCGGCCCCGGGATGCACCGTCAGGCCAGCCGGCTTGTTGAGCACGACCAGGTCCGCGTCCTCGTGCAGGATGTCGAGCGGCAGGAACTCGGGGACCGGCCTGGCGGGCGCCGGGGGCGGGATCTCGAGAACAATTCTCTCGCCGCCGCGCACACGATACGAGGGGCGCGCGGGGCCTTCCTGGAGGCTGACCCGTCCTTCGTGCATCAGGCGCTGCAGCGCCGCTCGGCTCTGATCCGGCAACAGTCCCGCCAGGGCCTGATCGAGGCGCTCGCCGCGGCGCGCCTCCGGGAGATTGAGGACGATTCGCCTCCCGGCCCGGGGCGCGCGCACGCCCGCGTCGACCACGTCAGCCGCGCGCCCGCGCCGCGGCGCCGGCGGCGCGGCGCGGCAGAAGATAGAGCATCACACCGGCCAGGATCGCCGCCGGCACGGCGATGATCTGCGAGGTGGACACCATTCCACCGAAGAAGAGACCTCGCACGGCGTCGCCGCGGAACGCCTCCACCACGACGCGGGCGATGGCATAGAGCAGGACATAGACCCAGAAGACCTGGCCCGGATAGCGGCGGCGCGCCATGAGCCGCACGGTGATACCAAGAATCACCAGGTCGGCCAGCGCATGGTAGATCTGCGTCGGATGCAGGGGGATGCCCAGCGTCACGCCGGTCAGCTCGAAGGCGCGCGGGTCGGTGAAGGTGACGGCCCACGGGAGATCGCAGGTCCTGCCGTAGCAGCATCCGGCCGCGAAGCACCCCAGACGACCCACCGCCTGGCCGAGGGCGAGCGGGGGCGCCGCCAGGTCCGTCACACGCGCCAGGGGCAGGCGGTGGCGACGGATATAGATCACCGCCGCGAGGGTGGCCCCCACGAAACCGCCGTAGAAGACCCCCGCGGAGCGCAGGCTGCGGACCATCTCGATGGGATGCTCGAGATAGTAGCGGAGGTCGAGCAGATACAGGAGCAGCTTGGCACCGACGAAACCGGCTAGCAGCGTCACGATCCCAAGGTCGACGATGCGGGCGGTCTCGATCCCCTCGCGCCGGGCGTAGGTCACCGCGAGGCGCAGGGCCAGGAGAAAGCCGAGCGCGTAGAAGAGCCCGTAGGTGCCGATCGTGAACTGGCCCAGGCTCCCGAGGTGCAGATCGAAGAGGACGGGGTACACGGTCAGGCCTCCGTCGGCGGGTCGATCGGACCGTGCCGCCGACCACGCACGAGATCGAGCGCCAGGAGACCGACGCCGACGCAGATGGCGGAATCGGCCAGGTTGAACGCCGGCCAGTGATGCGTTCCGAGGAAGAAGTCGAGGAAATCGATCACGTGCCCGAGCCGCAGTCGGTCGCTGAGATTCCCGAGCGCCCCGCCGAGGATCAGCGCCAGCCCCCAGTGGGCGACCGTGTCGGCGAGGCTGGTCTGGATCTGGAAGTAGAGGATCAGGGCGATCGCCAGGGCCGGGACGACTGTGAAGAGCCCCGCGCGGAACGGATCGGGGAGGTCGCGGAACAGGCCGAAGAGGGCCCCGCGATTGGTCACCAGCGTCAGGTGGAAGAGCCCGGACACGACGGTCAACGAGTCATTGGAGGCCAGACGCGAGCGGATCCCGGCTTTGCTGGCCTGATCGAGGACAAAGACCAGGAGGGTGCCCAGGGCGTAGAGGACCCGCCGCACGGTCGCATGTCTCAATGCGCCGCCCCCCGCGTCTCGAGAATCGCGCGCACCGCCCGGGCACAACGGCCGCAGATCGGGCCGAGCGCGGGGTCCGTCCCGACGTCGAGTGTGACCATCCAGCAGCGCTCGCATTTCGATCCCTCGGCCCGCGTCACGCCGACCCTGAGCTCGGGCAGCCGCTCGCCGGCGTGGGTCGGTGTCTCCACCGCACCGAGCGCGACCCGTGACACGATGCAGAGGAACGGCAGGGATTCGGCGTAACGCTCGAGCAACGCACGTAACGCCTCGGGCGCCTGCAATGTGACGTGCGCCTCGAGGGCGTTGCCGATGAGACCCTGCGCCCGGACGATCTCCAACCCCTTGAGGACCTCCTCCCGAACAGCCAGGAGCTGGTCCCATCGGGGCAGGAGCCCCTCTTCCGCGGGGAGGTCGAGGGGCTGGGGGAACTCCTGCGCGTGGACCGTCGATTCGAGCTCCTCGCCGTCGTGACGTCCAAGCAGCGACTGCCAGACTTCCTCCGCCGTGAAGCAAAGAACCGGCGCCATCAACCGGGTCGTCGCCTCGAGAACGATCCGCATCGCGGTCTGGGCCGAGCGGCGCAGGGGAGCATCGGGAGGGCTGGTATACAGGCGGTCCTTCAGGACGTCGAGATAGAAAGAGCTCAGCACCACGGTGCTGAAGCGGTGGATCGCCTGGGTCGCCAGGTGAAACTCGTAGTTCTCGTACGCCCCCCTCACGCGCGCGATGAGCTGATTGAGCTGGTGCAGCGCCCAACGATCGATCTCTTCCAGGCGGGCGAGCGGCAAGGCGTCGCGCCGTGGATCGAAATCATGCAGGTTGCCGAGGATGTAGCGGCAGGTATTGCGGATCTTCCGGTACGCCTCCGCGTTGCGGGTCAGGATTTCCTGCGACAGGCGCATGTCCTCCAGGAAGTCGACCGTCGCGACCCAGAGCCGTAGCACATCCCCGCCGTGCCGTGTGATCACCTCCTGGGGGGAGATGACGTTGCCGAGCGATTTCGACATCTTGCGCCCCGCTCCGTCCAGCGTGAAGCCATGGGTCAGCACGCCCCGGTAGGGCGCTTCGCCTCGATCGTTGATGGCCACGAGAAGGGAGGAGTGGAACCAGCCGCGATGCTGGTCGCTCCCTTCGAGGTACAGATCGCTCGGCCAGGGGTATCCCGGTCGCGAGGCGACCATGGCCGCGTACGAGACGCCGGACTCGAACCAGACATCGACGATCTCGTTGCGCGCCTGCAGGTCACGGCCGCCGCAGCGGGGGCAGACGGTGCCCGATGCGAGACGGGTGAACTCCTCGGGGGTGAACCAGGCGTCGCTGCCCCGGGCGCGGAAAAGAGCCGCGGTGCGGGCGATGAAGTCGCGGTCGACGATCTCGCCTCCGCAGCGGCCGCAGAAGGGAAAAGGGAGCGGAACGCCCCAGACCCGCTGGCGTGAGATGCACCAGTCGGGGCGGGTGCTGATCATGCCGCCGATGCGCAGGGCTCCGCCCGGTGGGATCCAGCGGGCCCGCTGGATCGCCTCCAGGCTCCTGCGGCGCAGGTCGCCATGGTCGAGAGCGATCCACCACTGCTCGGTGGCCCGGAAGATGATCGGCTGCTTGCAGCGCCAGCAGTGCGGGTAGGAATGGGTCACCGTCTCGGCGTGATACAGGAGGCCGCGCTCCGCGAGATCCTGGACGATGAGGGGGTTGGCTTCGAACACCTTCAGGCCGCTCCACGGCCCCATCCCCTCGGCAAAGCGGCCGCGTGAGTCGACGGGGGAGAACACCGGCAGGCCGTAGCGGCGACCGGTCTGGAAGTCATCGAAGCCGTGCCCCGGCGCGGTATGCACCGCGCCGGTCCCGGTGTCGCGCGTCACGTAATCACCCAGGACGAGCCGGGAGAC
>DASTNM010000254.1:0-2450 GCA_035762745.1 Candidatus Polarisedimenticolia bacterium | reverse complement strand
GCCGCTGCTCCTGACGCCGCTCTCGCGTCGCGAGCGACGCGAGCGGGCCCTGACCGCCCTGCGCATCGTCGGGCTGGAGGACCGCTCGAAACACTCCCCGCGGCAGCTCTCCGGCGGGCAGGAGCAGCGCGTCGCCATCGCCCGGGCGATCGTGGCCGACCCGAAGGTGCTGGTCGCCGACGAGCCGACGGGTGACCTGGACGCCCGCAGCGCCGAGGAGATCCTCACGCTGCTCGAGACACTGAACCGCGACTTCAAGAAGACGATCGTCATGGTCACCCACGATCCTCGGGCCGCGCAGCGGGCGCACGTCAAGAGGCAGCTCGACAAAGGGGTTCTCACCGCCTGACCATGAGATACCTTCCGTACATCCTCAAGCACCTGCGACGCAACTGGGTCCGCACCTCCAGCACCGTCCTGGCCATGTCGGTCTGCATCTTCCTCTTCTGCACTCTGCAGACCTTCGTGCGCGCGGTGACCTGGAACCTCAAGAGCGCCAGCGCCACCCGCCTGGTCACGCGCCACGCGGTCAGCCTGGTGTTCAACATGCCGATCGCCTACAAGGAGCGGATCGCGGCGCTTCCGGGCGTGCGCAGAGTGGCGATCGTGAACTGGTTCGGAGGCCTCCGGCCGAACGGTTTCAAGGATTTCTTCCCCAACCTGGCGGTCGAGGCCGAGCCTTACCTGGCGATGCATCCGGAGTTCATCGTCGAGCCCGGGGAGCAGAGGGCGTTTTTCGCCGACCTCCGCGGCTGCCTCGTCGGCCGCCGCACCGCGACGCGCTTCGGCTGGAAGGTCGGTGATGCCTTCCAGCTCGAGAGCTTCATACCCCCCTACCGGGTCGGCCGGCCGTTCGAGTTCGTGATTGAAGGCATCTTCGACACCGACCCGAGACGCTTCCCTGGCACCGACACGTCGGTGATGCTCTTCCACTACAAGTACCTGTACGAGTCGACCGGCCAGCGCGTCGGTGTCGGCACGTTCGTGATCGAGATCGCCGACCCCGGGCAGGCCGGCGTCATCAGCAAGGCGGTCGACGCCCTGTTCGAGAACAGCGACGCGCAGACCAAGACGGAGACCGAGGCGGCCTTCCGCGCCGGCTTCGTGTCGATGGCGGGAAACCTCGCCTTCCTGCTCAACACCATCGCCCTCGCCGTGACCTTCACGATTCTTCTGGTGACCGCCAACACGATGAGCATGGCGGTGCGCGAGCGGCGCACGGAGATCGCCGTTCTCAAGACGCTGGGGTTCCCGAGCCGGCTGGTCATGGCGCTGATCCTGGGCGAGTCGGCGGCGCTGGGGGGCCTCGGGGGGGGCCTCGGACTGCTTCTGGGGTGGGTCATGATCCGTCTGCTCCCCGGGCTGCCGTACATCGGCGACGCCGTGCGCGGCTTTCCGGATCTCGGCCTCTCCCCGGCGATCGCCGCCCTGGGGTTCGGGCTGGCCCTGATGCTTGGCCTGAGTGCGGGAATGGTTCCCGCTCTGCTGGCCTACAGGGCCCGGATCACCGACATGCTGAGGCAGGCCTGATGGCGCTCCCCCTCTCCTACAACATTCGCAGCCTGGTCGTGCGCTGGAAGGTGGCGCTCCTGGCGATCTTCGGGATCGGGCTGGTCGTCACCGTCTTCGTGGTCCTCCTCGCGATGGCGAGCGGCTTCCGGATCGTCCTCGGCTCCACCGGCAGCACCGACAACGGCATCGTCGTGCAGCGCGGCTCCGGCTCGGAGCTCACGTCGTTCTTCAGCCTCGAGCACGCCAATTTCATCATGGCGGACGCTCGCGTGGCGCGCGGGACCGACGGCCAGCCGCTCGCCTCCCCCGAGGTCGTCGTCGTGGCCAACCTGCCGCGCCGCGCCGACGGCGAGCCGGCCAACGTCACGCTCCGCGGCGTCACGCCGCGGGCCTTCGCGGTGCGGCGCGGGGTCCACGTCCTGGAGGGACGCCTGTTCACTCCGGGGCTGAACGAGGTGATCGTCGGCGCGCGCATTCGCGACCGGATCCGCGGCGTCGATCTCGGCGCGACGATCAGGGTCCAGAAGCGTGACTGGCGCGTCGTCGGGATCTTCGCCGCCGACGGCGGCGCCTTCGAGAGCGAGATCTGGGGGGACGTCGACGTGATGGGGCCCGCCTTCCAGAGGAGCGGCGGGCAGAACTCGCTGACGGTGCGGCTGCGGGACGCCGCGACGTTGGCCGATTTCGACCGGGAGATCCAGGCGAACCCGCAGATGCAGGTGCAGCTGGTGCAGGAGCGGCAATATTACGAGGACCAGTCGGCGCAGGTGTCCCGGCCGCTGCTCGCCCTGGCCGGTTTCGTCTCGATCGTCATGGGGATCGGCGCCGTCTTCGGCGCCATGAACACCATGTACGCCATCGTGGCGGCGCGCACCCGGGAGATCGGCACGCTACGCGCCCTCGGCTTCGCGCGCCGCAGCGTCCTGCTGGCTTTCCTC
>DASTNM010000253.1:0-3773 GCA_035762745.1 Candidatus Polarisedimenticolia bacterium | reverse complement strand
AGGGATCGATTCGGCGAACAATTCTCCTAGGCTACACAATCGTCGGTCGGAAATAATTGCCGAGGACCCTCACAAATGAGCCGGCCAAGCGCCAAAAATGCGGTCGTAAGACTTGTATCGCAATGCGGCAAAGTGGTGATTCGTCAAGAGATTCAAGCAGCTCTGGCCGGATCGACGGACCCTTGAGTGCACGGGCAGTCCGACAGCTATTGTTTCAATAGAAATAACTTAGTGTTAATTGTCATTAGCGACAATTATTACGTGTGGGTATTTAGTCGACGTCGCAATTATTGCATGTCTTCCGCGCGAGGGAGCTGGGATTACTCTTCATTCCCCTGGGTCTCGCCCTTCTCGGGCTTCTTCTCCGGATCGAGCTCTGGCAGGCCGGCCTGTTTCATCCGGGCGTTGAGCGCGGGCAGCTCTGACTTCAAGGTCTCCTCCCAGGCACCGACGACCGCCGCGAGGTCGTGCTCAATCTTCGCCGCCGCCGCAAGCTGCGCAGCGGTGGGCGCCGCATCCACCTGGCCCACCATGCCGTAGAGCGAATACGCGTCGCCGTTCACGTCGTTCAGCGCGGCCGGCTTCGGTCCGGCGGCCGGCGGATTCTCCGGCCCATCGAGCGCCGCCGACACCTTGGCGGTGAACGTCTTGAGCGCATCGGCCGGCGCGCCCGTCGCCTCGAGCCGGGTCGCCTGCTGGCGCAGCGACACCGCCTGGAAGACCGCCCGCGAGCTGCGGTCCACAAGGCCCGCGAGCCTTTGCTGCAGGGTGAACATCTGCTGCAAACCCGCCGGCGGTACCTGGACCCGTGGATCGAGTTTCACCGTCAGCGGCGCCGTGCGCGACTGGCCGCCGGCCGTGAGCCGCACGGTGTACAGGCCCGGCACCGCCACCGGGCCGAGGGGATGGCGGGGGGTGTCACCCGGGACCGCCGTGATCGGGTACTCATGCGTCACCGACGCCGGCTTTTCGTAATGCAGGTCCCACACGAAACGGTGCATGCCGGCCGTGGACTCCGGGTTGCCCGACGGGCGCACCCAGTACGGAGGGATCATCTGCTTCTGCAGCTGCTCGGGGGTGATCTCCGGCGGATCGTCGCTCGCGAAGGCGCGAATGATCTTCCCGGACCGGTCGAGGATTTCGATCTTCACCGCGCCAACCGCCGGCCGGGCCAGAGAGTAGTCAATCACCGCGCCACAGGGCGGGTTCTGCGCCAGCGGTTCGTCGGGTGGAATCGGCGTCTCGGCGTAGGTCGACTGCCGGGCGCGAATCGCCGTCGCCGGCGTGAACAGGATGTCCTCGTTCGCCGCGGCGGCCGTCGCCTGGCGCAGCGGCGAGATGTCGTCGAGGATCCAGAACGAGCGGCCGTGAGTTGCGACGATCAGGTCATTGTCGTGGATCCACAGGTCGCGCATCGAGCTGTGCGGCAGGTTGAGCTGCAACCGCAGCCAGAGGCCGCCGTCGTCGAACGAGACCCAGACACCGGTCTCCGTGCCGGCGAAGAGCAGCCCCTTCCGGACGGGATCCTCGCGGACGGTGTTCACCGGTGATTTGTCGAGACCCTCGACGATGAGCCGCCAGCTCCGGCCGCCATCGCGGGTGCGGTAGATGTACGGAGCGAGGTCGTCGACACGGAAGCGGCTGACCGAGGCATACGCCGTGCTGTCGTCGTAATGCGAGGCCTGGATCTGGGAGACCTTGCTCCACGGCGTCAGGCCGGGAGGGGTGATGTCCTTCCAGATCCGGCCGCCGTCGCGCGTGATCCAGATCCGGCCGTCGTCGCTCCCCGCCCAGATGGTCTCGATGGCCTTGAACGACGGCGCGACGGAGTAGATGGCGCCGCGCTTCTTCGCGGCGGTCTTGTCGCCGTCAGCCATGGAGCCCACGCCGGAAGGGATGCCGGGGTTCGGGTGCGACAGGTCGGGCGAGATGGTCTGCCAGGTCTGGCCGTAGTCGACGGTCTTGAACAGGACGTTGGTCGCGTAGTAGAGCGTGCGGTTGTCGATCGGCGAGAAGACCAGCGGCTCGGTGCGCTCGGTGCGGTGGTCGCCCTGGACCGGCAGCGGGGTGACGTTCCGGGTCTGGCCGGTCTTCCAGTCGTACCTGGTGACGACATTGCGGCCGGCGCCGAAGATGATGTCGGGATGGAGCGGATCGGGCGCCACGTATCCGTACTCGATCACGTTCACCGGATGCCAGTCACGATTGGAGATGTATCCGTCGTTGCCCCGGCTGGTGATGCAGACGGAGCCGCTCTCCTGCTGGCCGGCGCAGACCTTGTACGGCCACTCGCTGGTGGTGATCGCGTGGTACAGCTGCGCGGTGGGCTGGTTGTACCACGAGCTCCACGTCCTGCCGCCGTTGACCGTGACCGCGGTGCCCTGATCGGCCGCGAGCAGCATGATGTCGGGGTTGTTCGGGTTGATCCAGAGGTTCTGGTAGTCGTCGCCGCCCGGCGCACCCTTGAAGCTCGACCAGGTTCCGCCGCCGTCGGTCGATTTAGCAAGGATGATGCCGCAGCTGTACACCACGTCGGGATTGGCCGGATCCACCTCGGCGATCGGCAGATCGCCGCCGCCGATCTTCATCGCCGAGCGGGGGTCGTCGGTCGCCTTGTGCCAGGATTCGCCGCGGTCGTCCGATCGATAGAACCCCAGGCCCTCGTTGGTCGCGTAGGCGCTCGGCGCCGTCGTGGAGAAGGTGAGATAGAGGCGCTTCGGCTGGCTGAGGGCGATCGCGATGTCGGCCTGCACGAGAGTCTCGGGGAGGCCGTTGGTCAGGCGGCGCCAGGTGGTCCCGCCGTCGGTGGATTTGAAGAGGCCGCCGGTGGTCGCGTCGTAGGCATTGCCGTCCTCCCATGGCCCGAGGCGCGATCCCCAGAGCGTGGCGTACACGATGCCGGGGCGTGCCGGATCGATGGCGACGTCGTACCCGCCGGTGTTGGCGTCCCGGTACAGCACCTTCGTCCAGCTCCGGCCGCCGTCGGTCGAGCGGAAGATGCCGCGCTCCTCGTTCGGTCCGTAGGGGTGTCCGAGGACGGCGGCGAAGAGCCGATCGGGATCGTTCGGGTCGATGGCCAGTCGGGGAATCTGCTGGCCATCGCGCAACGTGTTGAGGTAGGTCCAGGTCCGGCCGGCGTCGGCCGATCGATAGATGCCGTTGCCGACCGAAAGGTCGGGGCGGTGCAGCCCTTCGCCCGAGGCGACGTAGACGATGCTCGGATCGGATGGCGCGACGGCGATGTCGCCGATCGACTGGGTCGGCTGGGCGTCGAAGACGGGCCGCCAGGTGTGACCGAAGTCGTCGGTCTTCCAGACCCCGCCGTTCACCGCGCCCGTGTAGAACACGCCGGGCTGGCTCGGTACGCCGGCGACCGCGCGGGTGCGTCCACCGCGGAACGGGCCGATCATGCGCCAGCGCAGGCCCTGATACATGGTCTCGGGAACCGGCTGGGCGACGCTTTCGCCGACAACCAGCGCGGCAAGCGCGGGCACGAGGCTTGCGGCCACCACTCGAATCAGTCGCATCACGATGGGTCTCCGAAGCGCGGGAAGTATAAGCCGCGAGCCGAGGTCGCGTAACGCCTATTCCATCACCCTGCCCGCCGCGGTCGGGGCAGGCTTCATGGTCATCAGGAAACACGCCGCGCCGCCGCCGGACAATGCTATCCTCCGGGCCATGCGAACGTTCGCGGCTCTGATCCTTCTCGTTGCCTTTCACCCGGCGCAGGCGGCGCCGCAACCCGCCGATCCGGCTCCGGGCCAGGAGCCTGC
>DASTNM010000252.1:0-2139 GCA_035762745.1 Candidatus Polarisedimenticolia bacterium | reverse complement strand
AGGGGCATCACCCGCTCACGAGTTCGAGATCGCGATGGCCCTTGTCAAGCCCGCGGCCATCAGCCACTGGTCCGCGCTCAGTCATCACGGGTTGACCGAGCAGGTCCCTCGGAGGGTGTTCGTGCTCACGACGGCCCGGTCGGTGCCACGGACACGTGGCGCAAGACATGATCGGTCCCACAGCGGGTACCCGATTGCTGGGACGCGTTACGAGTTCATCCAGACAAAGCCCGACCGCTTCTTCGGAATCGACGAGCTGTGGGTTGGCGAAGCACGCATCAAGATGACAGACCCCGAGCGGACCCTCCTCGACGGGCTGACCGCACCTGAGTACTGCGGCGGCCTGCCGGAAGTCCTGCACGCCTTCACGGTTCGTGGCCCCAAGCTCGAGTTGAAGCGCATCATCGGCTACGCCCTCAAGCTCGATGCTGCGACCGCCAAGAGGCTCGGATGGATCCTGGAACACCAGATGCGGATCGACGCCGCCGAGCTTGAACTTCTTCAGGCAGTTCCCATCAAGGGGTACCGGACCCTGGATCCGACCGGTCCACGCCATGGCGAGTGTGATCGGAGGTGGATGATCCAGGTGAACGCGCCGGGTGCATCGAAGCGATGAAGCCGCTGCGTCTGCGCCTGGAGGAGGCGCGTAAGCGGCTGGGACTTCCCTGGGAAGTTCTCGAGAGGGATTACCTGCTTTCCTGGATCCTTGCAGGCATCATGCAGGTCGAAGTCTTGCGAGACTCGCTGGTCTTCAAAGGCGGCACCGCCCTGAAGAAGTGCTACTTCGGCGACTATCGATTCTCTGAAGACCTGGATTTCACGGGTGTGGAGTCCGTCCCCACCGGCACGGCGATGGAAGCCGCCGTGAAAGAGGCCTGCGTGCGCGCCGTGCAGCTCCTCGATCCCTACGCGCCCGTGGAGATACTCTGTGAGCGGCACACGGAGCGAGATCCCCATCCAGGATCTCAAGAGGCCTTCGACATACGCGCACGCTTCCCCTGGCACCGGCAGCCACATACTCGTGTCATGGTTGAGGTCGCGCTCGATGAACCGCTACTCAGGCCGCCTTCCTGGCGGTCCGTCTTCCATGATTACGGCGAGCCGCTCAAAGCGGAGGTCGCGACCTACTCGCTGGAGGAGATCGTCGCGGAGAAACTGCGGGCCATTCTCCAGCACGCCAAGGCGCTCGAGAGCCGTGGCTGGGTCCGATCAAGGGCGAGAGACTACTACGATCTGTGGCGAATCCTCGGATCATCCCTGGCTCGGCTTGATGTATCGAATTTCGAGGCGCTCCTGCGAGAAAAGTGCGCCATCCGAAACGTCGCATCTTCTAGGCCGGATTCCTTCTTCCCCGAAGCGATGCTGTTTCAAGTGGAAAAGACCTGGGCGCAGTGGCTCGGGCCCCTCGTACCGGACCTCCCTTCGTATGAACGGGTGCTCGCCGATTTGCGTCCGCTGATCGAGAAGTTGCTGTCGAGTCGGAAATGACTCCCCGCGATCGTTCGGTATCGCTTCAAGAGTGCCTGCGGGCGCCGACAAGAAAAGATCCGGCTTCAGGCCGCCGGTTAACAGCAGTTCGAACATTACACACCCTGCTGCAGTTGATCGAGCGATTTGCCGAGAGCGGACTGCGCGGCGTCGCCAGGGGGCGTGCCGCGCTGCAGCACCTCGAGAAATGCCGGCACCCGGCTGCGATTCTCGCCGCTTCCCGACACCAGGTAGTGCATCAGCGCCCACGACGCGGCCACGAACGACCTGCTTCCGTTTGCGGTGGCGAGGAGCGCAGAGCCCGCATCGAGCGACATCTGCTGCTCCAGCGGCAACGCGGTGTTCTCCCGGAGCCAGCGCACGTGATCGGCGTTGACCATGCCGATGAGAGTCCCCTCGTGCGTCACCGCGAACCCTGTGTAGAACTCGGCGAGCCCTTCGGCGATCATCAGCGGTAGCCGGGGAAAGTTGTCGTCGAGGAATTGGTGCGCATACGAGTGGTAAAGAATGTCGAGCGGTGGGTCGTCGACCGGCGCCGCTACGATGAAGTAGTTCGGCACGTCGTACTGTTGGTTCGCGGCGATGGGATGGATGCCGCCGGCGGCCGGCGCCGGCGCATAGGGCCATCCGTTCTTCGCGTCCCTGAACACG
>DASTNM010000251.1:0-4634 GCA_035762745.1 Candidatus Polarisedimenticolia bacterium | reverse complement strand
TCCCTGAGGCGGCCGCTGTCCAGGTCGACCCGCCCGATGTACCCCTCCTGTGACTCGGCATAGATGATCTTCGGATTGCGCGGGTCGATCTGCACGTAGTAGCCGTCGCCGCCCCAGACGGTGAACCAGTCCTGGCTCGAGAGGTTCATCGTCTTGTCGTCGTCGTGTCCGTCTCCCTCGCCGAAGACGAAGCGGCCGCGCGACGGCCCGCACCACGAGCCGTTGTCCTGCAGCCCGCCGCAGACGGTGTACGGAGAGTCCATCCCCAGGCCGATCTCGTAGAACTCGCCCGTCGCCAGGTTGTCGAGATAGCGCCAGGTCCTGGCGCGGTCGCGGCTCTCGTAGACGCCGCCGTCGGTCCCCATCAGCAGATGGTCGGTGTCGGCCGGATCGACGACCAGCGTGTGCATGTCGCCGTGCGGCAGCGGCGCGCCGTTGGCCCGGAAGGTGGCGCCGCCGTCATCCGAGATCGCCAGCCCGAAGCCGAGGACGTACAGGCGGCTCTCGTCCTTCGGATCGACGACGATCTTGCTGAAGTAAAACGAACGCGGCGTCAGGGCATTGAGGCGCGTCCAGTGCTCGCCGCCGTCGACGCTCTTGAAGACGCCGCCCGCCTTGCTGAGCCACTGGTCGATCCCGACCGTCCCCGCCTCGTCCGATTCGATGACGGCGTAGAGGTGCGTCGCGGCGGAGGGGAAGAGCGCCAGCCCGATCCGCCCGCTCTTCTGCGGCAGCCCCTCCGTCAGGCGCCGGAAGCTCTTCCCGGCGTCGGTCGACTTGTAGATCCCCCCCTTGTCGCCGAAGCCGCCGCTCTGGAAGCTCCAGGGCTGCCGCCGCCGCGCGTACATGGCGGCATAGACGACGTCCGGGTTCGCGGGGTCGAGCAGGACGTCGATGCAGCCGGTGTTCTCGTCTATCTGAAGCGCCGGCTGCCAGTTCTTGCCGCCGTCCGTCGTCTTGAAGAGGCCACGCATCCGGTTGGCGTCCCACAGGTGCCCCATGGCGGCGGCATAGACGATGTCGGGATTCTTCGGATGGATCGCCAGGCGCGGCAGGTCGCGCGAGTCGTCGAGCCCCACGTGGGTGAAGCTGTCCCCTCCGTCTGTCGACCTGTAGACCCCGTTCCCCCAGGTCGACGAGTTGCGCCCGTTCCCCTCGCCCGTGCCGACGTAGACGATCTTCGGATCGCTCGGCGCCACCGCCACGCTGCCCATCGACACCACCGGCTGGTCGTCGAAGACCGGCGCGAAGGTGGTCCCGTCGTTCCCGGTCTTGAACAGGCCGCCGGTCCCTGTCCCGACGAAGAACTGCGCCGCCTTCCCCGGCACCAGCGCGATCTCGCTGATCCGCCCTCCCATGTTGGCGGGGCCGATCGCCCTCCAGGAGAGGCCGCGGAGCATCTCGACTGAGACCGGACTCACGCCGGTCGCCGGCGCGGCGGGCGCGGCCTTGGTTTCCGGAGGCCTCGGTTTTTTCTTCTCCGCCGCCTGCGTCATGGTGAGGCAGGAGACGGCGAGAGCGATGACGGCGACCGCGAGGAGGCGGCCCGGAATCAGGAGGCGAGGAGTGACAGCGGAAGGGACTGGCGACGGCATCGGAATCCTCCGTGCGAGACAAGCGGCGCTGGCGTTGTCCGGGCCGTGAAGAATAGAGCCGGTCGCGGCGCGCCGTCAACTCGGGATCGGAGTTGGACGGTCGATACGCTACGATCCCCGCACGGGACGGTGGAACGATGTGGACCAGGCAGGCGCTCCTACCGCCTCCGTCGCCGCTCTTGTGCGCGCCGCGAGTGGCCCCGAGGTCATGGGACGAAGCGCCCGGCGGCCGCGTAAACGTCCGGGTTTCCGGACCGCATGTCGGACCAGACGGGGAATATGCCGTCCGCGGTCGTCGCAAGGACGTTGTAGTCGCCTACGAACGTGAGGCCGTTCCCCGTGAGCGACGTGGCCGTGGAGATCCTTACGTTGGGGAGAAAGGTCGAGCCGTCGAATGTGTTCGTGTAGAAGACGTCGTAATTTTCGTTCTTCGGGTCCAGCCTCTTGTCCAGCCAGAAGAGGCTCAGAAGGCCGTCGGGATGTACAGCGATCCAGGGGTTGAACTGGTCCGTGGAGCCCCGGTCGTCGCTCACTTTGACCGGGCGACTCCAGGTCTTGCCGCCGTTTCTGGACACGGACAGCCTCACGTCGGAGTTCAGGCAGAGCGGGCAGGTATTGCCGTCGGTGAGACAGGAGCCGTTGGGGAAATCGACCCACGAGACGAAGAGGGTGCCGTCCGGCGCGATGGCGGCGGTCGGGAGGCTGCTCATCGCGAGTCCGATGAAGGGAGCGGCTCCTATCTTGGGATCGGAGTTCTTGAGGAAGAATTGCCCGGGGCTGGGAAGGTTGGAGGCCACGCTGGCCGTCCTGGACCAGGTCCGTCCACCATCGGTCGACTTGGAGAACAGGATGTTCATGGGGCCACTGGTGAAGTCGATGACGTCCATGTAGAAGATGTAGACGGTGCCGTCGGGGGCGACGACCGGAAGGGCGCCCAGGTTGAATGCATTGGATGTATAGAGCGCGAGGCCGCCGATCAACTGCGGATCGGACCAGGTCCTTCCCGCGTCACGGGAGACCACCACCGCGGTCTGGTATCCCGTGACCCCCTCATTCGTGAAGGCCACATAAATGTCTCCCTTGAAGGGACTCCCGGGCTGGGTGTCGATGGCGATATAGTCCTTGTCGGCGAGGAAGGGACAGGTGTCGCAGATGATCGCGTCCAGGGCGACGGAGACCGTCGGGAAGGTTCTGCCACCATCCGTCGACTTCGCGACCAGGAGGTCCGCCCTGCCGAAGTCGGCCTTTTGATGAGCGGTGTGGAAGCTTGCCGCGTCAACATAGGCATAGTAGAAGGTGCCATCCGCGTCGGCGGCCAGAGCGGGGTCGAAGACGAAATCCCCGCTCCCCTCCGTCGGGACCAGGCCCCCCCGAGTCCAGGTCCGGCCGCCGTCCCGCGTGAACGAAAAGCTGCAGCTCTGGCCGGGGGTGTCACCGACCTCGATGTTTCCCACCACCAGATTGAGGGGATCCAGCGGATTCGCGGCGGCCGTCGTCTCGACATCGTCGATCGACTTGAAATTGTTCTCGACGCTCAGGTTGACGTTGGGGCCGAACGCCACCCTTCGAGGCGCCGGCCCCTTGCCATCAGCGGCGGATCGGGCAGGCAGCAGCACCAGGATCGACACGGCCACGGCCGAGACGAGGGGCATCTGAAGATGAAGAGGGGTTCGCATGGCGGTCCTCCTCGAGACTGGGGTCTGTGAGCGACGGAGTTTCGTTGCCCGTCCATGTACGCCGGAGGACTTCCGGCGTCAACTCATTTGTGGCCTGACCCTGTCGCGGGGAGGCGGCACAGGCTGATGCGGACTCTGAAAGCCGGCGGGTTTTATTTTGTGCTTGTGTTCGGGGCCGGGTTCGCGCTGGGGGCCGTCCGCGTGCTGTACGTAGTCCCGATCGTCGGGACGAGGACGGCCGAGCTGATCGAGAGCCCCATCATGCTCGTGGTGACGGTTCTCGCGGCGCGGCGGGCCGTCCGGCGGTTCGCGATCCCCCCGGCGCCGTCGAGACGGATTGCCGTGGGACTGATTGCGCTCGCCCTCCTCCTTCTGGCGGAATTCACCCTGGTGCTCTCGCTTCGCGGTCTGACGATCGGTGAGTACTTCGACAGCCGCGACCCCGTGTCGGGACCGGTGTACCTCGCGATGCTCGGGGTTCTCGCCCTCATGCCTCTCCTCGTGGCGAGAAAGGCGGCTCCGACCGGTGATCTTCCGCCTTCTGCCCGCGGCTTGGCGGACGGAGTCCGGGGCGCGGCGACGGTGCTGTCCATCAGACCCCACAACCTTCACTGGCTGGCCGGGACACCGGCACAGAAGGATCTTTGCGCCCACGGGGGGCTGCTGCTCACACACGAGGGGCAGGTTCTCATTGACGATGCCGATAAGAATTGGGCGCTGAGCGCCGCCGCTCTCATGCTGCTGCGTACCCTGACCTCCGACCACACGCCGCAGAGCCGGGTGGGAGATCAGTTGTTCCCATGCTGCGGCCATGCGATGTTTGTTCAGCCGGGGCGTGATGAGGTGTGGATCCCGGGGTGCGCCAACGGCCGTGATTGGCAGGTCCTGCATGGGGAGGGGAAGGTGTCCCTGGTGTTTGAGGGTGGGCGCCAAGTGAGTGTGTCGCAGGCGGAGTGGCGCGCCGCCGTTCTCGAGTTTTCGGAAGCCGTGGAGGGCTTCTATGCCGGGAATGCCAGAAAGCAGCCATTCGACGCGTATGACGCGGCGGGGTTTGAAGCGTTCCGGGCGGAGTGGGCGCGCCGTCGAGACGCCGCGCGGCCATGGCGATTTCCCGGACCGGCTCCTAGCCGCCCAGGGGACCGGGCGGCGCGGCCCGGTGGCATCGAGCTCGGGTGCCGGGAAGGCGGCAGCTTATGAGACGCCTGCTCTGGCTCGCGGCGGTGCTGTCAACCTCGGCCGCGGCTCAGGAGATGCCCCTTCGCGTGACCGTGCGCCCGAACCCGACCTACATCGAACGGACCGGCACGGCGCAGCTGGTCAACTGCGATTTCATCGTGGAGAGCCTGTCCACCGAACGGTGGAC
>DASTNM010000250.1:0-9922 GCA_035762745.1 Candidatus Polarisedimenticolia bacterium | reverse complement strand
CATTGCCGCGCCTCGGCAGCGCCCTGAACGGCGATTACCTCTTCTGGCTGGCAGATCGGACGCATTACTTGTACGCGCCGCTCGATCTCTCGAACGGGAATCTATTCTCTTCCCCGCGCGAGATTCCTATCCCATCCGGGCGGTGGAAAGACAATGCGGTCCCGAGCCTCGGCGGCGGCCTCACCATTGAGGGAGTACAGGACGGCACGAACCCGAACCCGAAGCCGAAGCCGCATCACCCCTCGACTCTCTACTTCCCACCGGCAATCACCACCGAGGGAGGGCTGGACGGCACGGACCCGCATGGCGGCGGCCACAAGAGCAGGTCTCCTTTTCCACCACCCCCGGCCCCCGGGACGCAAGGCGTCTGGCCTCAGGAAGCGGCGCTGCGCGCCGCGCTCTGGCACGTGGAATCGAACCCGGAGTGCCGGTCACAGGTCCTGGCCATCCCGTCGCGCGACCTCCGCTCTCTGATCCTCATGCGCTTCACCGACGGAGTGACCGAGGTGATCCGGCAGACCGCGGTCCCGTCGAAGGTGCCGGATGGGTTTGCCGCGGCCGTGGCGAACCTCGAGCTCGGCCCGCTCTGCCGCTAGGCACGCGACCGGTCACGGCCTGATCCTTCAATCTCAGTGGTAGGGGTAGTTTTCGTCGTCCCGCCGCTGCATAATGCGGAAGCGGCGACGCCGCAGCTTCCAGCGCAGATCATTCCAGAACTGGCGAAGACGCCAGACCCGCTTCAAGTACAAATACCCGAAGAGCATGCCTCCGAGGTGGGCCAGGTGGGCGATGCCGTCCTGCAGGCGGAACAGCAGATACATCTCGATGCCGGCGCAGAGGAGCATGAAACTCAGAGCGCGCATCGGGAAGATGAACCAGAACAGGATCTGACGATTGGGGAAGAGCAGGGCGTAGGCGAGCATGACGCCGAAGACGGCCCCCGAAGCGCCAATCGTCGTGCTGTCGGGGAAGATCAGGCAGGTCATGAGACCGGCGCCGATGCCGCAGAGGAAGTAGTACTTCACGAACTCGCGCGTGCCCCAGATCCGCTCGATCTCCGTGCCGAACATCCAGAGCATGAACATGTTCAGCAGCAGGTGGCCAAGCCAGTCGGTGGTGTGCAGGAACATGTAGGTGACCGGCTGCCAGAGCCACAGGCTGTCGAAGACCAGCCGGGGTGTCAGGCCGAAGATAGACTCGATCCCCCGCCCTCCATGCGAGATCGCCAGCACCTGCAGGATGAAGACCGCGACGTTGGCGATGATGAGCCACTTGATTCCGGGGGTGATCCGGCCCGCCAGACCGACCTGCGGGCTCCGTGAGGAGTAAAACGAAGACATGCCGGCAAGGTAACACACGCTACCGGGCATTGCAAGGAATGGGGCGGGGCGGCGCCGGGAGCGGGACTAGCCTTCGCGCAGCTCGGTGTTCCAGTAGGCGACGTCGAGGAAGTTCTTCCAGACTGCGTACTGGCCGGTGGTGAACGAGATCTTGACGAGAGGGTGCCAGCGCGGCTTCACCGGCGCCTTCACCAGCCGCATGCCCGCCTCGTCCGGAAGGTGCCCTCCCTTGCGCGAGTTGCAGGTGATGCAGCAGCAGACGACGTTCTCCCAGGTCGACTTGCCGCCGCGCGACAGCGGGACGATGTGGTCGAGGTTCAGGTCGCGCGTCTGGAACTTGCCCCCGCAGTACTGACAGCGGTTCCGATCCCGGTAGAAAATGTTCTTGCGCGTGAAGCGCACCTCGTGGCGCGGCAGGCGATCGAAGTCGACGAGCAGGATGACGCGCGGGATGCGGATGCGGATGGTCGGCGTGACGATCGAGTCCTCGTGCGGCTGGGGTGGGATGTCGACCCAGTCCTCCCAGTCGTAGGTGGAGTAGTCCGGCGACACGGCGCGCACATGCCCCTTGTAGAGGAGGCAGAACGCCTTCTTGACAGTGGTGACCTGCACTGCCTGGAAAAGCCGGTTGAGGACGAGAACGTTGGTGTCGAGCATCACGCACGTCCCTTCGCCGCGGGGCCCTGAGAGCCTTCGGGGGACAGGGGAAAAATATGACGCCGTGCGCAGATTGTCAAGCCGATCGGGATCAAAGCGGGGCGGGCGGGGGTCGAAGTTCGAACGGTCAGCGCCCCTTTCCGCGCCGGCCGGCCGAGGGATCGTAGCTCGTGGCCAGGGTCTTCTTCTCGGCGTGGCGCTCGAACGCCAGGCGGACGAGCCGATCCACCAGCTCGGGGAACGCCACGCCGCTCGCCTCCCAGAGCTTCGGATACATGCTGATCGACGTGAAGCCCGGGATGGTGTTGACCTCGTTCAGGAAGATCGCCTCCGTCGCACGATCGATGAAGAAGTCGACGCGCGCCATGCCGGCGAGGTCGAGCGCCTGGAAGGCGCGCACCGCGATCTCCTGCACCCGGCGCGCCCGCTCCTCGTCGAGCTCGGCCGGGATCACGAGGCGCGATCCCGGGTCGATGTACTTGGCGCTGTAGTCGTAGAACTCGTTGACGGGGATGATCTCGCCTGCGACGGAAGCCTCCGGGTCGTCGTTTCCCAGGACGCTGCATTCGATCTCGCGCGCGTCGACGGCGCGCTCGACGAGAATCTTCCGGTCGTAGCGCGCCGCCAGCCGCAGCCCGGCCACGAGGCCCTGGCGATCCTTGGCCTTGCTGACGCCGACGCTGCTCCCACCGTTCGACGGCTTGACGAAGCAGGGGTAGTCGAAGCCCTCCTCGAGAGCCGCGACGAGGCGGTCGATCCCCGCCTCGAGATCGCGCCGCCGGACGACGCGGTAGTCGACGATCGGCAGGCCGGCCTGCCGGAAGGCCGACTTCATCGCCGCCTTGTCCATCCCGAGGGCCGACCCCAGAACGCCGGCCCCGACGTACGGAATGTCGGCCAGCTCGAGCAGCCCCTGCAGCGTGCCGTCCTCCCCTCCGGTCCCGTGCACGACGGGGAAGACGACGTCGAGGGGACCGACGGGCGAAGCCCGGCGTGTGCCGGACGCGGGACGTGCCGTGAGCGCCCGCGCCGGGCGGCCGCCGCCATTGCGGAGCGGGATCAGCCCACCGACGGAGGGATCGGCCGGCAGAGCGTAATGCGTCCCCTCCGTCATCCACCGACCGCGCTTCGAGATGCCGATCGGCACCACGTCGTAGCGGGCCGGGTCGAGGGCCGCCATGATCGCCCTGGCCGAGACCAGCGACACCTCGTGCTCGACCGAGCGGCCGCCGAAAATCACGCCGACCCGGATGCGTCGCGCCTGCCCCCGTTCCGAGCCGCGCCTGACCGCGCGGTCGCCGGCCTTCGTTCGCCTCGACGCTTTCGTCATCACGACGCCGTCTCCTCCCCGCCTGCCGCGGCGGCCGCCCTGAGCAGCTGCGACATGCGCGCCAGGTCGGAGGGCCGGGCGCGGAAGCGCACCTCGAGCCGACCGTCGACCCAGGCGCTCTGGATGACCTTGATCGCCCCGCCGAGCCTGGTCAGGATCCCCGTCGCCCCGGCCGGGATCGACATCGTCTCCTCCACCAGCGGGCCGCCGAGCGCCGCGCGTACGCTCTCCTCGAGGCGGTCGGCCTGCGACGGGTCGAGGGCGGAGATGAGGATCGCGCCCGGGTAATCACCCTCGAGTCGCTCCAGGACGCCGGCGGGGGCGAGATCGATCTTGTTGAACAGGCGCAGGAGCGGGCGGTCGGCCAGCCCGAGGTCCGCCAGGGTCTCGCGGGTCGTCCTGAGATGATCCTCGATGGCCGGCGACGAGGCGTCGATCACCTCCACCAGGAGATCGGCCTCGCCCGCCTCCTCCAGGGTGCTGCGGAAGGAAGCGACCAGGTGGTGGGGCAGCTTGCGGATGAAGCCGACGGTGTCGATCACAAGGAGCGGCGGGTGTCCACCACGCTCGCAGCGCCGGACCAGCGGATCGAGCGTCGCGAAGAGGCGATCCTCCACGAACACCTCGGCGCCTGTCAGCAGACGCATGATCGTCGATTTGCCCGCGTTGGTGTAGCCGATCAGCGCGACGCGCGGCTCGGAGCGCCGCGTCTTGCGGCGCTCGCAGCGCTCCTTCACGATGTCCTTGAGCTCCTCCACCAGACGGGCGATACGGCGCCGGATCATCCGGCGATCGATCTCGAGCTGCGTCTCACCGACGCCCCTCTGGCCGATGCCGCCCTCCTGCCGGGAGAGATGGCCCCACTGGCGGGTCAGGCGCGGCAGCAGGTAACGCAGCTGGGCCAGCTCCACTTGTGTGCGGGCCTCTCGGGTGCGGGCGCGCCGCGCGAAGATGTCGAGGATCAGCGCCGAGCGATCGAGCACCTTGAGCCCCAGGGATTCTTCAAGGTTCTTGACCTGGGCGGGCGAGAGGTCCTCGTCGAAGACCACCAGGTTGGCTTTCCCTTTCGTGGCGAGGCTCTTGAGCTCCTCGACCTTGCCGCTGCGCACGAGCGTCGACGGGCTGGTCCGCCCCCGCTCCTGCACCAGGCAGCCCACGACCTCGGCCCCGGCCGTCTCGGCCAGTCGCCCGAGCTCCGCCAGATGCTCGTCGAGCGGGAGGCGATCGCCTCGGCCCAGGCAGAGACCGACCAGGATGGCCCGTTCGCGCTTCACCAACCGGGTGGCCGGCACTCGGGAGTCCTCACGAGTTCATCTTAGTGTCCGTGGGGGGGGTCGTCAATCCGCCGCGTCGGGGCCGTGCCAGCCTCAGCGGGCGGACGCCTCGGTCGCGCCGCCATCCTGCAGCAGTTTCTCGACGAGCGTCTCGTAGTCGGAGGGGAGACCGACACCGGTGTAGCGGATGATTCCGTCCCTGCCGATGAGGAAGTTCTGCGGGATGTAGTCGACCCGGTAGCTCTTCATCGCGGCGCTGCCTTCATCCCACAGGACCGGGTAGTTGATCTTCAGATCGCGGGCGAGGGAGCGCACTCCCTCGGGCGTCTCGTCCAGAGACGCCGCCACCCCCAGGATCTCCAATCCCCGGTCGTGGTACCTGGTGTAGATGTCGCGCAGGGTCGGGATCTCCTGGATGCAGGGGACGCACCAGGTCGCCCAGAAGACCAGGTGCACGACTCGCTTGCCGCGCAGATCGCGCAGGCGGTGCGTCTGGCCGTCGAGATCCTGGAGCGTCAGGTCGCCGGCCAGGTCACCCACGTTGCGGCCGCGCCTCGGCTCGGGTCGTGGCAGCTTCTGTGCGTTCGCAGGCGCCGGCGCGCCGGGGATCAGAAGCGCCAGGATCAGAGCGGAGCCGATCGGCCGGACGACAAAGGAGAGCTTGGGTCGCAGGTGATTCAGAAGTAACTCGTCAGAGAATGAGGTCGATCTTCTCGACCAGTCTGTCCTTGGGAACGTAGCCCATCACTTGATCACGCACCTTGCCCTCTTTGAAGAAGAGGACCGTCGGGACCGACATGATGCCGAACCGGACGGCTATCGCCTGCGAATTGTCGATGTCGATGTGCGCCACCTTCAGGCGCCCGCCGTACTCCGCGGCGAGCGCCTCGACAATCGGCTCGAGGCGTTTGCAGGGGCCGCACCAGACCGCCGAGAAGTCGAGCAGGACGGGGATCCCCGACTCCAGGACCTCCCTGTCGAAATTACGGTCGTCGACCTCGACGACGGCGCCCATGATCCTCCCCCGGTGGAGCCGGATGATTCCGGAAACCCGGCCAGCAGGGTGGTGTCCGAGCTCGAAATTATAGCACAGCGGAAGGTGCCGTCCGGCGGGCGTTGCGAAGGGCCGATAGCCGGGCAAAGTCGTGGACGTCGATCTCTCCGGTGGAGGGATCAGGAGCGCCTTCGACCCACACCCGGTTGCCGCGCATCCTGCGCGCCAGCAGAGTTTCCCGGATCGCAGTCGAGCGAACGAAGCGCCACAGGGCCCTGTGCACGCCGCTCGTCCTCGGCGTCCAGGGCCGCCAGGATCCTCTCCCTCAGTCCCGGCGGGGCGACGGTTTCGCCTGGCGCCTTCCTGATCCGGGACTCGGAGCCACCCGGGTCGACGGTGTCAGGCATGCCGTCCTCCTCCGGCTGGAATCAGGCAAACTGGCTGAGGTCCGACACCAGCCCCCGCTCGGCTGCGTGATGCACGAGATCCACCTGCAATATCCTGCGTGCCCGGTGCAGGCGCGACATCACGGTCCCGATCGGACAGGACATGATGGCGGCGATTTCCTTGTAGCTGTAACCCTCGACGATCGACAACACGACCACCATGCGGAACTCCGGCGGCAGCCTGGCGAGCGCCGCCTGCACCTCGCCGTCCAGGGAACCATCGTCGACCAGCTCCTCCGGGTTGCGGGACCCCGGCTCGGAGCGGTCCAGGAGGCTGGCCTCGGAGTGCTCCTCGATCGCCCCGAAGTCCACCTGCTCCGGCTGCCTGCGGCTTTGCCGGAAGCGGTTGATGAAGGTGTTCTTGAGAATCTTGAAGAGCCATGCCTTGCAGTTCGTCCCTCGCTGAAAACGCGAGAAGAAGCGATAGGCCCTGACGAAGGTGTCCTGAACGAGATCCTCAGCCGCGAAGGCATCCCGCGTCATCTTCAGGGCCACACTATAAAGAGCGTCGAGGTGGGGCAGCGCAACCGCCTCGAACTCCGCCCTCATCCCCGGATCCGGAACCGCCGCAGCCTCTGGCATCCTATTCCGGCGGTGGAGGCGCGACGCCTCCCACCCACCGCTCCTTGGAACAACGATTGAGACCGGACTATTCCTGGGGTGACTCGTCCCATGACCGGGGCTCGGCCCCGGCGGCGCTGACCCGTCCGACCTTGGGAGCGCTTCCCCTGCGCGCCCTATGGATGCACCCGGCCCCCTCCCGGGTGCGGAAATTCTCCAGAAAGATTCGTGCTGCGTCCGTGAGGGGGTTCGGGGCCGAAGGGGGAATCCGACCGGTCGTCCGCGCGTTCAGCCGCGGGATCCGCCGAGGGAGGTCTCCAATTCGAAGACGGTCCCGACGCGGCCGACCAGAAGACCCCGGTGGTTGCGGATCTCCGGGACGAAGCGGGCCGCAAGGCTCGCGGCCGCAGCCTGCGACAGGACGCCGACCTGTCGCAACGCCTCGATGGCGGCGGTGTGACGGGACCTCTGACCTTCGCCATCGGCGATCTTGAGGGCCAGTCCGAACCCGCGGCCATCGCGCGCGAAGCCGAGACCGTAGATCCCCTCGGCGCCGATCTTGGCGATGAGTCCGGCGCCGCCTTCACGCATCAGCGCCGTGCACAACCGGTCGGTCCCGGCGATCATCTCGGGATGTCGGCGCATCGCCGCCACCGCCCGCTGCGCCGCGCCGGCGATCTCCGGTCCGACCCCTTCCGGAGCCACCAGACGCGCGAAAAGCAGCGCCGCCGCGCGCAGCGGCACGGCGAACGTCGGCGCCGAGCAGCCGTCGACGGCCAGCCGCGCCCCCCCCGCGCCGAGCCCGGCCAGGGACTCGACGGCAGCGCGGATACGCACCTGGACGGGATGGACCGGGTCGACGTAGGTGGCGACCGGGGCGCCGAGCGCGACGCTCAGCGCCAGCATCCCCGCATGCTTGCCGGAACAGTTGTTGTGCAGAGCGGTGGGCGACGCTCCGGCGGCGCGCAGGGCCCGGGCGCTCGGCCGGTGGTACGGCGCGTGGGCACCGCACTGCAGCGCCGTCTCGTCGAGGCCAATCTTGCCGAGGATCGACTGGACCGCGTCCACGTGGAACGGCTCACCACCGTGCGATCCAATCATGACGGCGATCTCCGCGTCGGTGAATCCGAAGCGATCACCGACGCCGGAGGCGAGCAGCGGCAGGATCTGTGCCGGCTTGGCCGCGGAGCGCAGGAAGGTCACCTCGTCGGGCGCACCGATCGAGGCGACGAGATGCCCCTGGGCGTCGACCAGGGCGATCGCGCCGTAGTGGACCGACTCGACCGTGTCGCCGCGCCAGACCTCGACCAGGGGTGCGTACCCGTGCATCTCCGCTCCCGATCAGCGCGCCGGGCGCGCCGCCTCCGTCACCACCCGGTACAACAGCTCGGTGCCCCACGCGAACGAGTCGAGGGCGATCTTCTCATCGTTGGCGTGCATCGTCCTCAGGTCTTCCTCCCGGATCGGGAACGGCAGCAGGCCGTAGGCGGCGATGCCGCGCTGACGCAGGACCTGCGAGTCGGTCCCGCCCGGCGACATGTACGGCACGACGGGAATGCCGGGCGCCATCTGCCGGGCCGCCGCGCGGATGGCGTCGTAGAGGGTGGTCCCGGTGGGCGACGGCACGGGCGCCACCCGCGGCGGCCGCGCGAAGATCACCTCGACCTTGGGATCGCCGATCGCCTGGCGCAGTTCCGCCGCGAACGTCTCGAGATCGGTCCCCGGCAGGATGCGGCAGTTCAGGTTGGCGCGTGCCTCCGAAGGGATGACGTTCTCCTTGTACCCCGCCTGCAGGATGGTCGGCGTGCAGGTGGTCCGCAGCATGGCGTTGAAATTCGGGTTGGCGGACAGCGCCGCAACGCAACCCGCCCCCCTCTCCGGGTCGTCGATCTTCGCGCCGCACCCGGCCGCGCCGCCCGGCAGGATGCCGTCCAGGCCGCTGAAGAAGGCGCGGGTGACCGGGTTCAGCCGGACCGGAAACACCAGGCGGGCGACCGCGCCGAGCGCGCGGACGAGGCGGTCGACCGGGTTGTCGCCCGCCGGGATCGAGGAATGGCCCGCCGTCCCGTGGGCGATGAGGCCGAAGTCCTGGTAGATCTTCTCGGTCGTCTGGACCGCCAGATAGCGGAGCTTCCCCTCGCTCCGGATGACGCCTCCTCCTTCGTTGAGCGCCATCTCGACGTCGAACAGGTCGGGATGATGCCCCAGGAGCCACTCCATGCCGTGCTCCCCGCCCGCCTCCTCGTCGGCCTCCGCCAGGAAGATCACGTCGCGTCCCAGCCGGACCCGGTTGCGGGCCAGAAGGATCATCGTCTCCAGCTCCGCCGCCGCCATCCCCTTGTCGTCCAGCGTGCCGCGGCCCCAGAGAAAGCCCTCCTTTTCGACGGCGTCGAACGGCGGGACGCTCCAGAGCGCCCGCTCGACCGGCACCACGTCGATGTGCGACATGATCAGGAGCGGCCGGGCCGTCCCGCCCCCTCGGTAACGCACCATGAGGCTGCCGCGCCCCGGCGCCGATTCGAAAACCTGCGGCTCGAGGCCGGCCTGGCGCAGTTGCGCCTCGAGGTACGCGGTCACGCGCAACTCGTTGCCGGGCGGGTTGCTGGTGTCGAGGCGGAGAAGCGCCTTGAGATTCTCGAGCCCCTCGGCGGCGGCACGCGCGAAGTCCGGCTGCGCCGGCTGGCCCGCGGCGGCGGCGGGCGCCGGGCCCGGGACCACCGTCACGACCACCAACAGGATGAAGCGCACCAGGGCCGACCGTTGTGATGGCATGCATCGTCTCCCATGGAACGTGGCGGGCTGTCATACCGCCGGGCGGGGCGCCCCGTCAAGCGTTTTGTGGAGTCTTCGTGTGGAACCGCCGCGTGGCGCCGCGTGGCGCGTTGCTCCGCCGTGGGCGCTGTAATAACATGACCGGCCGCACCGGGGGGCCCTGGACCGCGCCGTCCCCCGCGGCCCGAGGAGCCTCGTGACCGACTCGACGCGACCACACGAAACCTGGCGCCTGTTCCTGCCCCGCGAGCCGTGGCGCCGCAACCAGGCGGCGGTGACGATCGCGGCGGCGATGGTCTTCCTCGGCTTCACTCTGGTCATGCCCTTCCTGCCGTTCTTCGTCGAATCGCTGGGCGTCCGGGGAAGGGGCTCGATCGCCCGCTGGTCGGGGCTTCTCCTGACCGTGAGTCCATTCCTGGCGGCGTTCCTGGGCCCGCTGTGGGGGCGGCTCGCCGAACGGGTCGGCATGCGCATCATGGTGCGGCGCGTGCTCCTGACGATCGCCCTGCACTGGGGCCTCATGTACTTCGTCACCAGCGTCTGGCACC
>DASTNM010000249.1:0-4711 GCA_035762745.1 Candidatus Polarisedimenticolia bacterium | reverse complement strand
ACGCGGGGGCGCGAGTAGCCGCCGGTCGCCGCCGCCTCCGCCAGGGAAGCCAGGGCGTCGAGGGACGCCAGAGCCTGGGCGGTGCGCCGCAGGCGGGCGGCGGCCCCGGCCACCTCGCCCCGCAGCGCCACGAAGAGATCGTACTCGAGCGCCGCGAGGCGCTCCTGCGCCGTCACCACCTTCGCCTCGTGCTCCTTGAGCTCCGGCGTGACGTAGCGTTCCGCGCCGACCAGCGTCTGCTTGCGCTCGTAGTCGGAGGGGACCAGGTCGCGGTTGGCGTGGCTGACCTCGAGGTAATAGCCGAAGACCTTGTTGTAGCGCACCTTGAGGGAGTTGATCCCGGTGCGGGCCCGCTCGCGGGTCTCGATCGAGGCGAGGTAGGCGCGGCCGTCGAGGCGCACGGCGCGCAGGTCGTCGATCTCGGCGTTGAAGCCGTCGCGCAGGAGACCCCCGTCGCGCAGGGTGGCGGGCGGATCGTCGGCGAGCGCCGCGGCGAGATGGTCGTGCAGGTCGCCGAGGACGTCGAGCCCCGCCACGAGCTTCGCGAGCGCCTCCGGCGTGAAGGCGACGCCGAGGGCCGCGACCGCGGGCAGCGCCCCGAGCGACTCGCGCAGGGCGGTCAGATCGCGCGCGTTGGCGGTGCCGAGCGAGCAGCGCGCCAGGAGCCGCTCGAGGTCGTGCACGCGCGCCAGGTGGGCGCGCAGCGCGCCACGCTCGCTCGGGCGCTCGAGGAGGAAGCCGACGGCGTCGAGCCGTGCTTCGATGGCCCGCACCGACAGGAGGGGACGGAGGATCCAGTCGCGCAGCAGACGGCCCCCCATCGCCGTCTCCGTGCGATCGAGGACCGACAGCAGGGTCACCTCCCGCCCTCCGTCGCGGGCGTTCTCGGCCACCTCGAGCGTCCGGCGGGTCGTCGCGTCGAGGACCATGCCCTCGCTCTCCTCGTGCCAGGCGATGCGGGTGATGTGCTTGAGGTCGGCCTTCTGGGTCTCGCGCAGGTGGTGCAGCAGGGCGCCCGCCGCGCCGATCGCCAGGTCGCGTCCCTCGCATCCGAACCCTTCGAGCGAGGCGGTCCCGAGCTGCTGCAGCAGCGAACGGTAGGCCGTCGTGGGCGCGAAAACGCGGCCGGGGGCCGAGCCGGTCAGGATGCCGGAGAGGTCCGCGCCGGGGAGGAGCGCCGAGAGGTCGGTCCCCTCGGGGCAGAGAATCTCGCGCGGGGCGAAGCAGGCGATCTGGTCGGTCAACCCCTCGATCGCCCGACTGCCGCGGTGCTCCGCCAGACGGAAATCGCCGGTCGACAGGTCGAGGTAGGCGCAGCCGACGCCTTCGGTGGCACCGGCCCGATCCGGGGCGGTCGGGCGCCCGGAGATCGACGCGGGGCACAGCGCCGCGATGTAGTTCGGTTCGCGCTCGGCGAGCTGCGAGGGGTCCGTCACGGTGCCGGGCGAGAGGACCCGCGTGACGGCACGGCGCACGAGGCCGCGGGCGGCGCGCGGGTCCTCCACCTGGTCGCAGATCGCCACGCGAAAGCCGCGGTGGATCAGGCGGGCGATGTACCCTTCGGCGGCGTGGAAGGGGACGCCGCACATCGGCGCCTCGTTGGGAGTGCCGCGACCGCGGGCCGTCAGGGTCAACGACAGCGCCCTGGAGGCGCGGTGCGCGTCGTCGAAGAACATCTCGTAGAAATCGCCCAGCCGGAACATCAGGATGGCGTCGGGGTTCTCCGCCTTGATTTCTTTGTACTGCCGCAGCATCGGCGTGAGCGCGTCCATCGTTCTCCTTGACAAGGAGGGGGCCGACCATTATAAAACAGCCCCTTCGAGAGTCCGATCCCGTCGAGGCCCCGCCGCCATGAGCAGCGATCCCCTGACCGCCGACGAGCCTGCCGTCACGCCGCAGGACCTCGATGAAGAGGACAAGGTGATGCTGGTCTTCTCCTATCTCTGGGTCCTGGCCCTCGTCCCGTTCATGGTGACGCGCAAGGAGTACGTCCGCTGGCACGCCAAGCAGGGCCTGATCCTCTGCGGGCTCTCCTGCCTCATCTTCCTGGGAGTGATCTTCGTCGGAGCCATCCTCGCGACCCTCACCAAGGTCTTCGCCTGGCTGTTCGCCTTCGCGCTCATCAACCTCGTCCTGCTTTACCTGGCGCTGGCGCTCGTCTGCGTCATCAAGGCGCTGCGCGGCGAGCGCTGGGCCATCCCGTTCCTGGGCGATCTGGTCGAGAAGATCTGAGCCGGAGATGAGCGAGGCCATCCAGCAGGCGATCCAGGCGCATCCCTGGCCCGGCCTGCTGCTCGTCGTCCTGATGGCCTGGCTCGAGTATATCTTTCCCCCCGTTCCCGGCGACTCGACGATGCTGTTCGCCTGCTTTCTGGCGGGAACCGGAATGCTGCCGCTGGGGGCGGTCGTGGCGGCCTGTCTTCTCGGGAGCGTGGCCGGGGCCGGCAGCGCCTGGGCCATCGGCCGGCGGCTCGGGCGCTCGTACTTCTTCCTGCGATCCGATTGGGCGCGTCACGAGCTCGGCCGCCTGGAGGCCGCCTACCGGCGATACGGACCGCGCCTGCTGGCCGTGAACCGCTTCCTCCCGGGGCTGCGCGGCTTCTTCCTGTACGGGGCGGGGATCGGCCGGCTCGACGGGCGCGAGGTGATGATCTACTCGACGCTGAGCAACGTCCTCTGGGTCGGCCTCATCGTCTGGGGCGGGACCAGCCTCGGAGCGTCGTGGCAGGAGGTGCGACTCGTCTTCCAGCGTTACGTCTACGGCATCGCGGCCGTCCTGGCCCTCTACGCCGTGGTGACCCTCGTGCAGCTGCGGCGGCGACGGCGGCGCGCGGCGATGGAATCGCTCAGCGGCGGGCCTTGAGCTTCGCTTCGATCCGCTTCAGAGCCGCCTGCCGGTCCGGCTGGTCCTTCTTGATCTTCAGCGAGCCTTTCAGGTACTCGGCCGCCCGGGCGAGATCGCCCTTCGCTTCGTAGGCCTGCGCCAGTGAGTTGAACAGGGCGTGGTTCGGCGGCCCGGCCTTCTCCGCCTGGTGGAAGTAATCGATCGCCTTGTCGAGGTCCCCCTTCATGGCCGCCAGGGATCCGAGGTTGAAAAGCGCCAGAGGCTGGTTCGGGCGCAGCGCCAGCGCCTGCTCGTAGGCCGCGCGTGCCTCGTCGAGCTTCCCGGTTCGCGCCTTGAGGCTGCCGAGGCTGACGCGGAACTCCGGCTCCTTGGGCGACAACGCGATGGCAGTGTTGAAGGCCTGCTCGGCACGGTCGTTCCTGCCCATTCGCATGTAGACCTGCCCGAGCCAGTCGTTGTGCACGGCCGAGTCGCGGTTCTTCTCGAGGCTCGCTTCGAGGAGTCGTTCCAGGCGGAGAATCTTCTGCGGGTCGGTCGTGACCTGGTACATGAGATAGAGCCGGCTCATCGGCTCGGCCGCGGCCGGGTCGAGGTACAGGGCGTCGAGGTAGGCCCGCTCCGCCTCGGACGTCTTGCCCTCGGCTTCCAGGACGGTGCCCAGGGCGGTCTGGTAAAGCGCCTCCTTCGGGTCGGAGGCCAGCGAGCGCTCGGCCAGGCGGCGCGCCGAGGCCGGGAAGCGACGGCGCAGGTCATCGAGCACTGCGTTCAGCACCACGCGCGGCGCCGGCCGGCCGATGGTCGCCCCGTCATCCGCGATCCCCCGTCCGATCAGATTGGCCGAGACCGCCTGTGACAATCCCCGGCCGGCATCGGGCATGAGGGCCTCGTCGGCGGGGAGTCCCCGCACGGTCTGGCGCACGGCATCGCTCACCTGCTCCTTGATGTAGACCCGCTGCTCGCGGCCGGCGCTGCCGCGATGGAACGTAAGCAGATCACCGGGGGAGACGCGGGCCGACACTTTGACCGGGAGCTGGAAGGAGGCGTTGTCCTTTGTGACGACCTGGAGGTCCTCGGCGATCACCTCCGGCTGCGTGTCATAACGGTAGACGCGCTGGTAGAAGAGGAGTCGGAAGCCGAGCCCCGGACCGATGGGGGTCGCCGCCCCACCGTACGACTCGCGCACGGCAAGCTGGCCCGCCGGTATGTAGACCACCGTCAGGGCCGCAAGCAGCGCGACGACGATCAGGACGAGCCGGCCTCGAATTCGGAGCATCGCTTCGGGGAACTCCTGCGATCCGCCCAGGAAATCACGGCAAGGCCGCGACCGGAGCGGACAAGCGGACCGCGAGTCTAGCGCACGCCTGGCCCCGAGTCAACGCGACCCGGCGCGCGCTCGTGGAGGTCCGCCACCGGGATGCGGGCGCTGTTCATGCGTCGCCCTTCACGATCGGCATGTTCGCCTTGACCAGGGTCCCCCTGTCGCCGCTTCTGATCTCAAGCCAACCCCCCAGCTGGCGCAGCCGCTCCCGCATGCCGGCGATCCCGACGCCCAGCCCGGCGATCGAGGCGTCGGGCAGCTCGCGGAGGGTGGGCGGCAGCCCGTGCCCCTGATCCTCCACCGTCAGCGTCACCCCCACCGCGTCGTGGCTCATCCGGATGCGGGCCGTCCGGCTGCCGGAGTGGCGGTGGATGTTGGTCAGCGCCTCCTGGACGACGCGGAACAGGGCGGTCTCGACCTCGGAAGGCAGTCGGCCCAGGTTGGCCGGGAGCTTGAGATCGACCTTGATGCCGCTCCTTTCGGTGAACCCTTTCGTGTACCAGCGGATCGCCGAGGTCAAACCGACCTCGTCCAGCATCGGTGGGTGC
>DASTNM010000248.1:0-4328 GCA_035762745.1 Candidatus Polarisedimenticolia bacterium | reverse complement strand
GGAACAGGAGCGCGAGGGCGAAGAGCGCGCCAGCCGGAGCGCCCGCGCGTCCGACAAGCGTCGGCTGCGGAGGGCGGCCCGCGCGGCGGTCCGCGGGACGTGGAAGTCGAGCCGTGTGCCGATCCATCATGCTGGTCTCCTCGGGGGTGCCGGGTCTCTGCGACGGGTCCGCAGTATAGCGCACCCGGCGATGACGTTTTCGTGACGCCGATCACGATCCGGCAATGGATTCTGCTCTTAAGCGCCGTCGTTCCCGACGCCGGGTCGATGGCATCGCTTTCGCTCTATTCCACACGGGACCGTCCGTTTCGGCGACACCTCGCGCGTGCCGCGAGCGGACGGAGAGGGAGGGATGATGTCTGAGCGGGCCCCGGTTCGCGCCTTGACCGTTACCCCTTCCCCGGCAGGGACTGCAGCAGGAACGCGCCTGCCGTCACCGGCCACACCGGCGCAGGCGAGCACCGCGCCGGCACGGGAGCGGGCCGGACCCGGTGGCGGAGCGCTTCTCGCCTTCTTCGGGCTGCTGGTCGCGATCAACCTCGCCGGCCTTCCCTACTACATCCTCTCCAAGGGGGCGCGTGTGCGCAGCCCGCTGCACATCTGGCTGAAGCCGACCGGCTACGTCGGCCAGGCGGCCGGGTTTCTTGCCTTCGCCCTGTTTCTCTACCTCTGGCTCTACCCGCTGCGCAAGAAATTCACGTGGCTCGAGTTCACCGGGCCGATCTCGCGCTGGCTCGACCTGCACGTCGCCGCGGGGCTCTTCATCCCGCTCCTCGCCGCCATCCACGCCGCCTGGCATTTCACCGGTCTCATCGGTCTCGGCTATGGCGCGATGCTGGTGGCCTGGGGCAGCGGTCTCGTCGGACGGTACCTCTACGCGCGCATCCCGCGCAGCCGCGGCGGTCTCACGCTGACCATGGATGAGATCAACGCGCAGAGCCGGGCCCTCTTGCAGCGGATCGGCCAGGTCACCGGGCTCGACCCGGCGGCGATCGAGTCGCTCCTGCGCGTCGATCCGCTCCCCTACTCCGGCCTCGGCCCGCTGGCGACCCTGCGCCGCATGGCCGCGGACGACATCCGGCGCTGGAAGGTGGGGCGGGCCCTGCGCCGCCGCTGGCGCGCCACGGCGCGCGGTCGGGCCACGGCCGATCGCGCCCCGCTCGCCGAGGTCCTTCGGCTGGCGCGGCGCCAGATGGCGCTGACGCAGCAGATCCGGATGCTGGACGCGACCAACCAGCTCTTTCGCTACTGGCACGTCGCGCACAAGCCGTTCGCCCTATCCGCGCTCTTCGCGGTGGCGCTGCACGTGGTGGCGGCCGTGGCCCTGGGCGTCACCTGGGTGAGGTGGTAGGGGGTGGCGATGCCCGTGGCCGGGCGCGAGGGGCTCGCGCCTCGGCTCCGCGGCGTCGCCCTGGGGGTGATCCTCATGCTGACCGCCGTCTCTTCGACCCGGGGGCAAATGTCCCCCGGCCCGCTGTCGGCGCCCCACCAGGATCTCGATTCGGCGCTGAAGTGCTTCACCTGCCACGGCAAGGGGGAAGGATCGATGCGCGAGCACTGCCTGGCCTGCCACACGGAGATCGCCTTCCTCGTGGCGCACGGGCGGGGACTGCACGCCCGGCCGGGTACGGAGAAATGCGCCTCCTGCCACCCGGATCACGCCGGGCGCGACTTTGCCATGGTCGCCTGGGAGGAGGGAAAGGCCGAGAGCTTCGACCACGCTCGCGCCGGATGGCCGCTCGAGGGGAAGCATTCCGGCCCCGCCTGTCGCGACTGCCACAAGCCCGCCTTCCAGACGTCCGAGGTGGCGAGGCTTTCGAAGCGCAAGGACAGGAGGGAAGGCTGGATTGGACTCGACCCGGCCTGCCTCTCGTGTCACCCATCGAAGGACGTGCATCGCGGCGCGCTCGGCGTGGACTGCGCGAAGTGCCACGACCCCCGGGCCTGGAAGCCCGCGCCGCGCTTCGATCACGCGAAGACCGCCTACCCGCTCACCGGTCGGCACGCCAAGGTCGCCTGCGACACCTGCCACCTGGCGGCCGCCCTGAAGCGGCCGCTCGACGCCCAGGGAAAAGCGATCCCGCTCTACAAGCCGCTGCCGCACAAGGAGTGCAGCGCCTGCCACACCGACCCGCACGCCGGCCAGCTCGGAACGGACTGCTCGCGCTGCCACAACAGCGAGACCTGGAAGAGCGTCGACGAGAAGAAGTTCGACCATGAGCGAACCCGTTACCCGCTGCGGGGCCGGCACGTGACGGTGCCGTGCGCCCGATGCCACGACCCGGGAACCGCCGGGGGAAAGAAGCCGGCCTTCGCGGCCTGTGCCTCGTGCCACGCCGACGCCCACGCCGGCACCGCCACGCTGGCCGGAAAGATCGTCGACTGCGCCGCCTGTCACCGCGTCGAGGGCTGGCGGCCGTCGACTTACACGCCGGAGCAGCACGCGACGACGCGTTATCCCCTGGCAGGAGCGCACCTGCGCCTCGACTGCGCGGCCTGTCACCGCAAGAATCCGCCCGGCGTGCCGGCCCAGGCCCTCGGCCGGGCCGCGGTCCTGATGCGACCACAGCACGAGCGTTGCACGAGCTGTCACGAGGATGCCCACGGGGGGCAGCTCGCGGCGCGTCCCGATCGGGGGGCCTGCGAGCCCTGCCACCGCGTCGAGGGTTGGAAGCCGAGCACCTTCGGCATCGCGGAGCACGCCCGGCTGAAGCTCCCGCTGCAGGGCCGGCACGCGAGCGTGCCCTGCGCCGCCTGCCATGGCCCCGCGCGGCAGGGGCTGCCGCCCCTCCCGGGCCGGGAGCTCCTCGGTCGGGGCGGTGTGGCGCTCGGGCTGCGGGAGACCTCGTGCACCGACTGCCACTTCGACCCGCACGAGGGCCGTTTCGCGGCCCGGGGAGAGCGGCCCAAGGCCAACGGCTGCGTCGCCTGTCACGACACGCGGGCGTTCCGCCCCTCGACGGTCGACGTGGCGATCCACAGGACGTTCGGCCTGCCGCTCGAGGGGGCGCACCGCGCCGTCCCCTGCCAGGACTGCCACCGGGAGTCGAAGGCGGCGCCGTCGAAGTCGAGCCTGCTCCTCAATCGCTCCGAGGCGGTCCGCCTGCCATTCATCCTGAAGGAGCGAACCTGCGAGGCCTGCCACCGGAGCCCGCATGGCAACCAGTTCGCGCAGCGACGCGACCGGGGCGGCTGTGCGGGGTGCCACAACGAAGACGTCTTCCGCCCCGCCAGCCGGTTCGATCACGCCCGCGACGCCGGCTTCCCGCTTCAGGGGGCGCACGCGCGCGTCGCCTGCGCGCGCTGCCACCCGTCGCGCCGGGACGCCGCCGGCAAACCATTCATCACCTACAGGCCGGCCCCCAGGGAGTGCAAGGCCTGCCACGGCCCGCGACCGATCGGCAAGCTGGCGCGAATCGATGGACCGGAGGATCGATCATGACATCATCCCGTGACCGAGGGCCGGCCTCGGGACGGCGCCTGGCGGCGTTTCTTCTCCTGCTGCTGGCGCCGGCGCTCGCGGCCCCGTCCCGCGCCGCCGATCCGGGGGCGACCACGGCCAACCCGCACGGCGCATTCGTCGAGGACTGCGCCCTCTGCCACCGTGCCGACGCCTGGGTCCCGGCCCGCATCAGCGCGAAGTTCAATCATGCCCGCTTCGGCTTTCCACTCGAGGGAGCGCACGCCCGGGCCGAGTGCCGTGCCTGCCACGCGTCGCTCGATTTCTCCAAGGAGAAGCCGAAGACCGCCTGCGTCGCCTGTCACGCCGACGTGCACCAGGGGGAGCTCGGCGCCGACTGCGCGCGCTGCCACTCCGCGCGCAGCTTCATCGACCACGCCCGCATGGTCCGCGCCCACCAGGCGACCCGTTTCCCGCTGACGGGCGCCCATCTCGCCGCCGACTGCGAGGATTGCCACAGGCTCGCGGCCCAGGGACACCTGACCTACGTCAATCTGCCGAGCGCGTGCGAGAGCTGTCACCTGAACGACTACCTGGCGACCACCAACCCGAACCACGTGACGGGGAACATACCGCGCGACTGCGTGCAATGCCATGCTCCGATCGCCTGGGTGCCGGCGCGCTTCGCGAATCACGACCCCCTCTTCTTCCCGATCTTCTCGGGGACGCACCGCGGCCGATGGACCTCCTGCTCGGACTGCCACACCAACGCGGGGAACTACGCCCAGTTCGAGTGCATCCTGTGCCACGCCCACGACAGCGCCACCCAGATGGCCAGCAACCACTCGGGGGTGAACGGCTACCAGTACAACAGCCAGGCCTGCTACACGTGCCATCCGCGAGGGAGGGCGGGGTGAAACGACCGATC
>DASTNM010000247.1:0-10410 GCA_035762745.1 Candidatus Polarisedimenticolia bacterium | reverse complement strand
GTGCTGCAGGGCGAGCGCGAACGCGCGGCTGACAACCGGGTGCTCGGCCGGTTCCAGCTCACCGACATCCGGCAGGCCCCGCGGGGCGAGCCGCAGGTCGAGGTGACGTTCGACATCGACGCCAACGGCATTCTCAACGTCGCCGCCAAGGACCTCGCCACCAGCAAGGAGCAGAAGATCACGATCAGCGGCACGGGAACGCTCGCCAAGGACGAGATCGATCGCATGGTGCGCGAGGCGCAGGCGCATGCCGACGAGGACAAGAAGCGTCGCGAAGAGATCGAGATCCGCAACACCGCGGACAGCCGGGTTTACCAGGTCGAGAAGCTTCTCGAAGAGAACCGCGACAAGATCTCGGCCGACGACGACCGGACCGTTCGCGCGGCCGTCGAGGAGGTCAAGAAGGCCCTGGCCTCCGGAACCCGGGCGACGATCGAAGCGGCCCTGAGCGGGCTCGAAAAGGCCTCCCACCGGATCGCCGAGGCGCTCTATCAGAGGGCGGGGTCCGGGCGCGGTGGTGGTGAGCCGGGGCCGGGCGCGGCGGGCCCGGAGTCACCAGGTCCGGGGCCCCAGGGGCCGGCCGGCGGCGGCGCGGGCAAGGAGGGCGAGGTCATCGACGCCGAGTACGTCGACGTCGACGAGAGCCAGCGATGAGCGCGCGCGGACCCAGGGGACGCGGGGAGGCCGCTCACAGTGCGTGGGACCCGATCAGGGATCTCATGGTCCTCAAGGAGCGTATGAACCGGCTGCTCGAGAACGTCCTGGTCCGCGGGGAGTTGCCGCGCGGGGACATCGCCGGCTGGAGCCCCGCGGTCGACCTCCGGGAGGATCGCGAGGGATACCACGTCAGCGTCGAGCTCCCCGGCGTGCATCAGGAAGAGATCCGGGCCCGTCTGGAAGGGGGCCGGCTCCTTCTCGAGGGAGAGCGACGCATGGAGAAGGAGGCCCGCAGCGCCGACCACCTGCGGGTCGAACGCTCCTACGGTCCCTTCTCCCGCGCGGTTCTTCTCCCCGGGCCAGTGGACGAGAGACGAATCTCCGCCCGCTTCGACCTCGGGGTTCTCCAGGTCTTTCTCCCCAGGTCGGCCGAGGCCCGCTCGCGGCCCACGACCATCCCGATCTCTTAGGCCTTCGATGAACTCCTACGAGGTCCTGGGGGTCAATCGCAAGGCCCGTCTGGCGGAGATCAAGAAGGTCTACCGCCGACTGGCGCGCAAGTACCATCCGGACCTCAATCCCGGGGACAAGCGGGCCGAGGAGCGCTTCAAGCAGATCACCGAGGCCTACGAGATCCTCTCGAACCCGGACAAGCGCCGGGCCCACGATCGCGAGCTCGAGTTCGGTGGAGCCGCCACCGGCGGGGGAGCCGGATCGCCACCTTGGGAGCAGGATCTCAGGACCGGCGTCGACCTCGGAGATCTGGGCGGGTTCGCATCGATTTTCTCCGAGATCCTGGGGGCCCAGGGAGCCGGGGCGCGGCAACAGTCCGGTCCGCGCAAGGGCGGGGACGTCACCCACGCCCTCCGGGTCGGATTCTTCGACGCCCTCCGCGGATTGGAGACGGAGATGTCGCTGGAGGCGGAGTCGGCCTGCCCGCGCTGCAACGGTTCGGGGACCGTGCCCTCCCGCGTTCGCCGTCCATGCCCGGACTGCGCGGGCACCGGACGGATCAACCATGTCTCCGGCATGCTGCGCTTCGCCTCCTCCTGCCGGCGCTGCAACGGAGAGGGAACGCTCGGGTCGGAGGGTTGCGGCCACTGCCGCGGCAGCGGGATCCTGACGCGGCGCGAGACACTCAAGGTGCACATCCCCGCCGGTGTCGACAACGGGTCGCGGGTGCGGGTCTCGGGGCGCGGCCGTGCCGGAAGGAATGGCGGGGCGCCCGGAGATCTCTACATCATCACACAGGTGGAACCACACCCCTTCTTCCGGAGGATAGGTGATAATATTTATTGCACCGTGCCGATCACGGTGAGCGAGGCGGCACTCGGCACGCGCCTCGAGGTCCCAACGATCGACGGCAAGACCAGGATCCGTATTCCTCCTGGCACGGAGAGCGACCAGAAGTTCAGGCTGCGCGGCAAAGGGGCGCCCTCGCTGAGAGGCACCGCCCGGGGTGACCAGTACGTCGAGGTCCGCGTCGTCACGCCCCCCGCGGCGGACGAGCGGTCGCGTCAGATTCTGCGCGAGCTGGGCGATCTACATCCCGGGGACGATGTCCGCAGGGGGATTCTGGCGTGATCCCCACCGGTCCTGAGGAGGGCTGAGGATGCCCCCGAGGAAGGACAAGGCCTACTACATGATCAGCGTGGTGGCCAGGCAGTTCGAGGTTCACCCGCAGACCCTGCGCCTCTACGAGCGCGAGGGTCTGCTCAAACCGTCGCGCACCCAGGGGAACACCCGCCTCTATTCGGAAAAGGACCTCGAAACGCTCTCCTTCATCCTGAGCCTGACGCGCGAGCTCGGGGTCAACCTCGCGGGGGTCGAAATCATCATTCACCTGCGCCGCCGACTCGAGGCGATGCAGTCGGACATGGATCGCTTCATGTCCTCCCTGCGCGAGGAGCTGGAGAGGCGCCACCGGGGAGCGTCCGATTCCTCCGGGGCACTCGTCAGGGTCGGGACACCTGGTCGCATCATCAAGGTCGAAAAGAGGTGATGGGTGGAAGAGGAACGGGCAACCCGGCAGCGGTCTGCATCCTCATCGGAAACCCTCAAGAAATACCTCCAGGAGATCTCCAAGCTGGCGCGCATCACCCCCGATGAGGAGAAGGTCCTCGGAGACAAGATCCAGAAGGGGGACAAGGAGGCCCTGCGCAAACTGGTGGAGGCCAACCTCCGCTTCGTGGTCAGCTTTGCGAAGAAGTACCGCAACTGCGGCCTTTCCTTCCTCGACCTGATCAACGAAGGAAACATCGGGCTGATCGAGGCGGCCAAGCGCTTCAACCCCAAGAAGAACGTCAAGTTCATCACCTACGCGGTGTGGTGGGTGCGGCAGGCGATCATTCACGCGCTCTCCGATCAGAGCGGCGCCTTTCGGCTGCCGCAGAAGCAGGCGAACCTCCTTTACCGCATCGGCAAGACGATCTCCCAGCTGACGCTCGATCTGGAGCGCAACCCGACTCCCGATGAGATTGCGCACAAGCTGGAGATTCCCGTCGAGGAGGTCACCAACCTCCTGCAGGTCGCGGACGAGAACGTGTCGCTGTCGACCGTCATCGACGAGGAGCACGAGTTCCACCTGTCCGACAAGCTCGAGCAGGACGTGATCCCGGCCGCGGACCTCGCCCTGCTGCGGTCGTCGCTCAAGGACCACCTGTATGCCTGCCTGGGGGAGCTCGACCCCAAGGAGCAGAAGGTGCTCAGGCTTCGCTTCGGCCTCGACGAGGGGGAGCCCAAGACGCTCAAGGAGATCGGCGAGATGATGGGGCTGTCGCGCGAGCGGATCCGGCAAATCGAGGCGCAGGCCCTGGAGAAGATGAATCGCTCCCAGAAGTGCCAGCAACTTCAGGGCTATCTGAACTGAGAGATGGAGAACGGATGGTCGACCCCCGACCCGGCTCCTGCTCCGACTGTGGCGGGACCGGGTTTCTGATCAGCGAATCGGCCGGGATCAGCCGCGCCCGGCCGTGTGCCTGTCGGACCCTCGCGACGACCCCGGGTCGCGGCGTCGAGGGGATGCTCGAGACGGCGCGCGTCCCACGTCGCTACCTCGACTGCGAGTTCCAGAACTTCGACGCCTACGGAGAGCATGCCTTCTCCCTGGCCAATGCCAAGTCGGTGGCAATGCGCTACGCCGATGAATATCCCCTGAGCGACCGGGGGCTTCTTCTCATGGGGCCTCCCGGGGTCGGCAAGACCCATCTCATGGTCGCTGCGCTGCGGCGACTGATGCAGGAGAAGAGCGTACCATGCCTCTTCTGCGACGTGCAGGACCTCCTGCGCCAATTGCAGGCGACCTTCGATCGCCAATCGGGGATGAGCGAGCTCGACCTCCTGCAACCGGTCCTGGCGACCGAGGTCGTGCTGCTCGACGATCTCGGGGGGCGGCAGTACAGCCCCTGGCTCGAGGAGACCCTGGCCCACATCGTCACCACGCGCTACAACGATCACAAGGCGACACTCGTGACGACCAACTACCTTGATGAGTCGGGTGACCGGCGCACGTCGACCCTCGAGGATCGCATCGGTCCGCGGGTGCGTTCGCGGCTGCACGAGATGTGCCACCTGGTTCTCGTCCAGGCGGCCGATTTCCGACGGGCGATCAAGAGGGCCGACCACCACCGGGGCGCGGACCGCATCGGTCGCCCCAGGGATCAGGTATGAGCCGCGGACTCTACGACACCGTGATCGTGGCCGGGGCGCGCACCCCGATGGCTGCCTTCAACACCCACTTCCGCGACCTGAGCGAGGTGGAGCTGGGAGCGATTGCGGCGCGCGAAGCGCTGCGCCGCGCCGCCGCCGCCCCCGAACGCGTCGACCATGTGGTGTTCGGCAACGCGATGCAGACGAGCGCCAACGCACTCTACGGCGCGCGGCATGTCGGCCTCAAGGCGGGCCTTCCGGAGTCGGTTCCCGCCCTGACGCTGAACCGTCTGTGTGGCTCCGGCATCCAGTCGATCGTGAGCGGCGCCTCCCTCATCGCGCTCGAGGAGGCGGAGATTGTGCTGGCGGGCGGCATGGAGAACATGACCCAGGCGCCCCATGTGGCGCGCGGGCTGCGTGCCGGTCTGCGGCTGGGACACGCGCAGCTCGAAGACGCCCTCATCGCCGGCCTGTTCGACACCCACTGCGGCTTTTCGATGTCCGAAACGGCCGACAACCTGGCGCAGGAGCGCGGCGTGACGCGCGCCGAGGCCGACGCCTACGCCCTCAGGAGCCAGCAGGCGGCCGACAGGGCCTTCCGCGCCGGCTACCTCGCCCAGGAGATCGTCCCGGTCACCGTCCGGGAGCGCGGCACGGAGATCGTGGTCCGCGACGACAACCATAGGCGCCCCGACACGACGCTCGAGGCGCTGGCCCGCCTGCCGGCCGCCTTCGGGGGCAAGGGATTCGTCACCGCCGGGAACGCCTCCGGGATCGTCGACGGGGCGGCGGCCGTCGTGCTGGCGTCGCCGCGCGCCGCCGCCGCCCTCAAGACCCCACCCCTGGGACGGGTCGTGGCGGGCGCCGTGGCCGGGGTGCCGCCGCGGATCATGGGGATCGGCCCGGTCCCGGCCATCCGGGCCGCGCTGCAACGCGCCGGCCTGGATCTCCGTGAGATCGACCGATTCGAGATCAACGAGGCGTTCGCCGCGCAATACCTGGCGGTCGAGAAGGAGCTTGGGCTGGAACGCGAGCGCGTGAACGTCAACGGCGGCGCCGTGGCGCTGGGTCACCCGCTGGGAGCGAGCGGCACACGCCTGGTGTTGACCCTGCTGCTCGAGCTGGCTCGCACCGGCGGCCGTTACGGCGTCGCCAGCGCTTGCATCGGCGGCGGTCAGGGGATCGCCGTCGTGGTGGAGGCGGCACGAGAGCGGGCATCGTGAGCGGGCGCCCCGCGGTCGGGGCGCGGGAGGAGCGGGCGATGGAGATCCGGCAGGTTGGCGTGGTCGGGTGCGGGCTCATGGGCTCCGGGATCGCGCAGGCCGCGGCCCAGTCCGGCTATCCGACCGTCGTGGTGGAGGTCTCGAAGGCGATCCTCGACCGGGGGCTGGAGCGGATCGAGCGTTTCCTCGCCGCCGGCGTCTCCAAGGGCAAGGTCAGCCCGGAGGAGATGAAAGCCACCCTGGCGCGGCTTCGCGGCGACACCGATTTGAGGGCGCTCAAGGACTGCGACCTCGTGATCGAGGCGGTGGTCGAGGACCTCAAGATCAAGGCGGAGACCTACGCCGGCCTCGACCGCCTCGTGAAGCCAGAGGCGATCTTCGCCAGCAACACCTCCTCCCTCTCGATCACCGAGATGGCCACCGTCTGCGGGCGGCCCCGGCGCTTCGTCGGACTGCACTTCTTCAACCCGGTTCCGCTGATGCGGCTGGTGGAGGTGATCCGCACCCTGCTCACCGACCCGGAGGTGGAGGAGACGATCACCGCCTTCGCCCGCCGGCTCGGCAAGACGCCGATCCGCACCTCGGATCGAACCGGTTTCATCGTCAACCGGCTGCTCGTACCGTACATCCTGGACGCCATCCGAGCGCTCGAGGAAGGCGTGGGATCGATCACCGACATCGACCTCGGCATGACGCTGGGCTGCGGGCACCCCATGGGCCCATTCACGCTCCTCGACCTCGTCGGAATCGACACCACGTACTTCATCGCCAACATCATGTTCGAGGAGTTCCGCGAGCGGCGTTTCGCGCCACCGCCGCTCATGAAGCGCATGGTGCTGGCCGGGCTCCACGGCCGCAAGACCGGCAAGGGGTTCTACGACTACGGCACCGAGCCGCCACGGCCGAACGATTTCCTGACGGTGAGGCAGACGCCATGAGCAACGTGACCCGCGTTCTTTACGAGGTGAAGGACCGCATCGCGCGGCTGACGATCAATCGCCCCGAGAAGCTCAACGCGCTCGACCGCGCCACCGTGGACGAGATCGACCGGACCGTGGCCGACGCCGCCACCGATCCGGCGGTCGGGGTCCTCATCGTGACCGGTATGGGGGAGAAGGCGTTCGTCGCCGGCGCCGACATCCAGGAACTGGCGGTCCAGACCCCGGTGGAGGGGGAGGCCTATGCCCGGGCCGGGCAGGCGGTCTTCTCCCGCCTCGAGGGGCTCGGCAAGCCCAGCCTCGCCGCCATCAACGGCTACGCCCTGGGGGGCGGCCTGGAGCTGGCGCTCGCCTGCACGTTGCGCCTGGCGGCCGAGACCGCCCGCCTCGGCCTCCCCGAGGTGACGCTCGGGATCATCCCCGGCTACGGCGGGACGCAGCGTCTCAGCCGCCTCGTCGGCCGGGGCCGGGCGCTCGAGCTGATCCTCACCGGTGAGGCGATCGACGCGCGCGAGGCGCATCGCATCGGACTGGTGAACCGTGTGGTTCCGCCCGCCGATCTGCTGCCGGCGACCGAGACGCTGGCGCGCCTCCTCCTGGCGCGCGGGCCCGTGGCCCTGCGCTATGCCCTGCAGGCGGTGTACGGCGGACTGGAGATGAGCCAGGCGGAAGGCCTGCGGCAGGAGGCAGCCCTCTTCGGCCTGGCCTGTGCCACGGAGGACATGCGCGAGGGAACGCGTGCCTTCGTGGAGAAGCGCAAGCCGGTGTTCCGCGCCCGTTAGGAGTCTATGAGCGAGACGGCTCCACGCATTCACGACCGCCCGCACCACGCGGTCACCGCCCTGCGGATCGTGATCCTGGCGATCCTGGCGGCCTTCGTGCTCTCGCTCGTGCTGAGCTACGGCCGGCGCGGCAAGCCCCAGGCGACCATCACCATGGCGCCGGCGCCCCCGGTGCCACCCGGGCAGGGGCCTGTCGTCGACAAATCCGACGAGTTCGAGATCAACGGGACGCGCGAGGGGCAGCCGGCCTTCACGCTGCGGGCCCACACGGTGACCGGGTTCGCGGGAGAGCGCAAGCTCCTCGACGGCGTGCACCTCACGATCCACGACGAGGAAGGAACGGTCCAGATCTCCGGGCGCGAGGGTCAGTTCGACGCCACGGCGCGGCGGGCGCAGCTCAGCGGCGAGGTGACGATCGAGGGGGGCGACGGGCTCTCCCTGCGAACCGGGACCCTCTTCTACGACAGCGACCGCGACATGATCTTCACCGCCGACGAGATCACCTTCAGCGTCGGCGGATTGGAGGGGCAGGGGCGCGGCCTGAATTACCTGGTATCGGATCGGCAGATCAAGATCCCGGACCAGGTGCGGCTCACCGTGACCGAGATGGAGGGTGCGCCGCCGACTCTCATCACCTCGGGGGACCTGCTGGCCGCGCTGCGCGACAATTCGATCGTGCTGACCCAGGCCGTTCGCCTGACGCGTGGCGCCGACGTGCTGCACAGCAACTACCTGAAGCTGGTCTTCGACCAGGAGCGGCGACGGGTCACCCATCTGAGCGCCTTCGGGGATGTGATCGCCACCCTGGCACCAGCGGCCGACGGCCGGGCCGGCGAGCTGCGCTCCGACAGCCTGGCGGCGCGCTTCTCCGAGGAGGGAGGCGCCATCGCCGAGGCCGAGGCCTCCGGTTCGTGCCGCTTCACCTCGGGTCCCTACACATCGCGCAGCCGCGCCGCCCGCTACCTGCGCGACGAAGACCTCCTGGAGTTGCGTGGCGAGCCGGTCGTCCTGACGGAGCGCGATCGGATCGCCGCGCAGGAGATCGATCTGCGTCCGCAGCGCCAGGAGCTCGAAGCGCGCGGCGACGTGCGCACGGTTTCGCTGCCGGCCGCGGCGGCCTCATCGACGACGCCGGGTTTCAGCGGACGCTCGGCCACCTCGTTCCAGGCGCGCGCCCTGAGCGTCGACCAGGTGGCGAACCGGGCGGTCTACAGCGGCTCGGCCCGCGCCTGGCAGGAGGGGAACAGCCTGCAGGCCGAGGAGATCGTCATCGACCAGGCCGATCGGCAGCTGCACGCCACCGGAAACGTCATGGCCCGCTTCACGGAGCACCCCACCCAGGATGGCGCACAGTCCGTGCGGCCGACCGTCACGGCGATCACCGCGCGCAGTCTCGTGTTCGACGACGTCGCCGGCGTGGCGCGTTACCGCGACGACGTGCGGCTGACACGGCCCGACGCGACCCTGACCGCCGATGCCATGGACGCCTCTCTCAAGGAGCGTGAGGGGCAGCGGGACCTGGATCGCATCGAGGCGCACGGCTCCGTCGCGGTGAAGCGCGGCGACGCCTTCGGCACCGGCCACGAGGCCGAGTACCAGGCCGAGGGGCAGATCCTGATCCTCAAGGATCCCGATGGCCTGGCGGAGGTCGTGGATCGCGCCACCGGGCGCACGCTCAAGCGGCGAACGTTGACATTCGATCTGGCGGGTGATAGGGTTCTGACCGAGACCGGGTCGGGCGGCCGGACCTGGATCACCCTGAAGCCCGCGGCCAAGGAAGTCCAGCCCGTTGAGCCGAAACCTAGTCATTGAAGGGCTGACCAAGAGTTACCGCGGGCGGCCCGTCATTCAGGACATCTCTCTCCAGATCCAGAGCGGTGAAGTGGTGGGTCTCCTGGGCCCGAACGGCGCCGGGAAGACCACGACCTTCTACTGCGTCGTCGGCCTGGTGCAGCCGGACGCGGGGCGGGTCCTGCTCGGCGGCCACGATGTCTCCCGACTGCCGATGTACCTGAGGGCCAGAAGCGGGATCAGCTATCTTCCCCAGGAGCCCTCGATCTTTCGCAAGATGACGGTCGAGGAGAACCTGGTGGCCATCCTGGAGACGCTCGACATGCCGCGCGAGGAGATCCGGCAGCGCACGGCCACGGTGCTGGAAGAGCTCAAGATCAGCCACCTGGCGCACAGTCGGGCCTACAACCTGTCCGGCGGTGAGAGGCGCAGGGCGGAAATCGCCCGCGCCCTGGTCATCTCCCCCTCCTTCATTCTCCTGGACGAGCCTTTTTCGGGGATCGACCCGATTGCGGTTGCCGATATCCAAAAAATCATCTATCAATTGAAGGCGAAAGGGATCGGCCTCTTGATGACGGACCACAACGTGCAGGAGACCCTGCGCATCACGGACCGGGCCTATATCATCGCGGAGGGGCGGATTTTCCGCAAAGGAACCCCGGACCAGCTCGCGGCCGACCCCAAGGTGCGCGAAATCTACCTCGGTGCCCACTTCCGGCTCGTCGATCGCGGGCCGGTCGAGGTGCCCCCGAGCGCATTCCCGGCGGACTGAGCATGGCTCTCGAGCAGAAACTGAACCTCCGGATGTCGCAGCGGCTGATCATGACGCCGTCGCTGCAGCAGGCGATCAAGCTCCTGCAGATGACCAAGCTCGAGCTCCAGGAGGAGATCACCCAGGAGGTCACCGAGAACCCCCTTCTCGAAGAGATCCAGGAGGCCCCCGCCGAGGGGGACAAGCCCGAAGCCGAGGAGGCGGGGGAGAGCGCCGAGGGCGAAGCCGCCGTCCCGGAGGTCCCGGCGGGTGAGGAGCGGGAGAAGGACTCTTTCGAGGAGATCGATTACGAGTCCTACTTCCAGGATTACATGGACATGAGCTATATCCCCCAGGCACCGGCCGAGGAGATCGAGGCCCCGCCGCTCGAGAACGTCCTCACCAAGCCGCAGAGTCTCGCCGACCACCTGCTGTGGCAGCTCGACATGACGGTGTGCACGCCGCGCCAGAAGGAGATCGCCCGCGCCATCATCGGGAATCTCGACGACGACGGCTACCTGCAGGCCTCCCTCGAGGAGATCGTCGCCATGGGCCCGTACGCGGTCGACGAGGTGGAGGGCGCCCTGCATCTTGTCCAGGAGCTCGATCCCACCGGGGTG
>DASTNM010000246.1:0-2025 GCA_035762745.1 Candidatus Polarisedimenticolia bacterium | reverse complement strand
GAAGGCCTACGGTATCCATTTTCCCTGAGACCCCGCCCGCTTTCCGGGCCGGCGTCGGCTCTCACCTCCGTCGCATCCGTCCCCATGTGGGGCGTTTGTCCACAACGGCCCCATTCTGAAGCCGGGTGGGGCTTTCGCTCGTGGCGACGCGCGGATCCGGGGCGCCCCGGGTCGGACGTCTCCCGTGAGGACGAGTCCCCCGTTTGCGCCAAACCCCTTGCGTTCGTAGCACCTCGGGCCGCGGAGACACCTTGGCAGGATCTTCGCATTCTCCCGGGGCGCGCGGCGACGACCGCCGCACCTTGGAGGCCGAGAGACCGATGCTGACGATGCCGTTGACGATGGAGCCACCCCTCCCGGTGGAGTCACGACCGAAGCCGCAGGCGGCGGCCGCGAAGGTGTTCGTGGTCGAGGACGATGACGAGATGCGCTCGCTGGTCGAGGAGATGCTCAGGGAGGAGGGCTATCGGGCGGCCGGAGCGCCGGACACCTTCACGGCGCTGCTTCATCTCCTCGCGGAGGGCGCCGATGTCCTGGTGACCGATTGGAAGATGCCGGTCATGGACGGCCTCGCCCTCCTCGATTCGGTCCGGCGATGCATGCCGGGGCTTCCGGTCGTCTTCGTCACGGCCTACGCCGACAGGAGCCTGCGTCAGAGGGCCCTCGATCGGGGCGCCAGCAGCTTCCTGGCCAAGCCGTTTCAGAGGGACGACCTCCTGGCGCACGTCCGGGCGGCGCTGTCGCGCAGGCAGGTACGCGCCACCTCGGGGCCCGGCCGATGCTGAGCGCCGCGGAGAATCGCACTCTGACCCAGCCTATAGACCGGAGCGTGACCGCCTCCTCCGAAGATGTCGGCGGCGCGCCTCGTCCAGGCTCGATCGACCGCATCGAGCCCGGCCCGGAGCCGGAACGAGGATCCGGCCTCTACCGTACGGTCCTGAGCTGCTCCTTCGAGCCGGACCGCGGTCCCCTGTCACGCGCGGAGGGTCCTCCGCGCGCCGTCCAATCACCCGGCTCGCGAGAGCCGGTCCAGAGGAGGTGAACGCGCCATGGCGAAGTTCCATGTCAACGACGTCCGCTCGATCGAAAGCACTCCCACCTCTCCGGCGACGCTCCGCTCCAAGATCGGAGAGATGATCCTCAACAGCACGATCGCCCGGGCCCGGGTGGAGGCCCTCAACCCCGAGACCGGCGAGTATCGAGTCGTCCTGCAGGGGACGCTCGATCGCGAGGAAAGCAAGTTCGAGGAGAAGTGACTCGCAGCTCAGTTGGCGGGGTCCTCGCGCGGTGCGAGGGCCCCACCGAGCCGCCATGCCGACGCTACCGATCGCCCGGGTGGTCACGGTCGCCTACGGCCCGCTGCCTCGGGCCCGCTCTCTCAATCCGAGGTTCTCACCCGGACGCCCCCTCCTCATGGCCACGGTCGACATCGAGTGGCGCCCCGACGACCCGCTCGCCACCGTGGCGCGTCTCGAGCAACGGCTGCTCCACCTCTCGCCCCGCTTCGCGCGTCATGAGTGCCGCGGCCTGGAGCGCTACCACGTCTTTGCCCGCGCGCGTCCTTCGTCCCCGGAGGCGTCCGGGTCAGGGACGGCACGCCCCGGCGCGGACGCCTCGCCGAACGACGGCCCCGACTCCTTCGAGGCCGCGCTCGCCCTGGCCCATCTGATCGAGCACGCCGTCATCGAGTTCCAGTGCACGATCACCGGTGAGCGGCGCTGCAGCGGCGCCACCGCCGCACGGCGCAGCCCGGCGGGCCGCTTCGATCTGCTGGTGGAGTCACTCGACCCGCTCGTCGGCCGCTGCTGCCTGACGCTCGCCCTGACCTGGCTGACCGCGGTCGCCGGCGGCCACGACCTGGACCCCGAGCCGGCGGAGGTTCTGTCGGCGGCCCGCCTCGCCTACAGGCGCCGGGGGGGACCGATTCTCGCTCCGGACCTGGCCCGGGCGATCCGCTGGTCCGAGGCGCGCGCCGCGCGCGCCTTGACGGCTTTGAGCGCCGCAGGGTACCTGGTCGAGAGGCCC
>DASTNM010000245.1:0-3763 GCA_035762745.1 Candidatus Polarisedimenticolia bacterium | reverse complement strand
GTTCTCATTGGACCAGCCGCAGTCGGGGCAGGTGTGCCGCGGCGACTTGGGGTTCTGCGAGATCGTCTTCTTGCCGCACTTGACACAGGTGATGCGCAGGTGCTCGAGCCCCTCGAGCTTGCCGCACTTGCATTCCCAGTTCCCGATTGTGAACTCCACGAATTCCAGAGAGCAGGTCTGGCGGAAGTCGGAGATCGGGAAGATCGACTTGAAGACCGCCTGCAGCCCGGTGTCCTCGCGATCCGCCGGGGCGGTGTAGATCTGCAGGAAGCGCTCGTAGGAGCGCTTCTGCACCTCGATCAGGTTCGGGATCGGAATGGCGGTGTGAATCTTCGAGAAATTGACGCGCTCACGGCCGTTGGTCTGGGCGGTGTTCATCATTTAGGTCTGGACTCTCCCTTCCTCCCGGCACTCCCGAGACACCCGGGGCCCGGGAGGGATGTCCGGTGTTTCTTGCACACCATGGATCCCGCGGCGGCCGCACTGCCCGATGCGGGCGTGGGCCCCGGTGGGATCCCGGAAACAGAAGAGGCGCCGACGAGGCGACGCCGCATCACGAGCGACCTACTTGAGATCGACCTTGGCACCGGCCTCGGCGAACTTCTTTTTGATCTCCTCGGCCTCGGTCTTGGAAACCCCTTCCTTCACGGTCTTCGGGGCGCCGTCGACCAGGTCCTTGGCTTCCTTCAGCCCGAGGCTGGTCACTTCCCGCACGACCTTGATGACGTTGATCTTCTTGTCGCCCACCTCGGTGAGGACGACGTCGAACGCGTCCTTGGCCTCGGCGACCGGCGCCGCCGCGCCGCCGGCGACCGCGCCCGGCATCATCATCGGCATGGCCGCCGCGGCCGAGACGCCGAATTCGCTCTCGAGCTCCTTCACGAGCTCGGCGACCTCGAGCATCGGGGCCTGCTTCAGGTAGGTCTTGACGTCGTCCTTCGTAATGGCTGGCATCGTGCCCTCCTTGACTCCTGGCGATGAATGCGATTCGTGATTTCGTGACTTGTGGTCTCGACGTCCCGCCGGGCCGGCTGTGTGGCGACCGGCGACCGTCGGCTCAGGACTGCGGCGGCTCGCCCGCGCTCCGTCCGTGCGCCTCCTTCTGCTTCGCGATCTGATCCATGGCCTGCACCAGGCTGCGGGCGGGCCCCTTGAGAACCGTCACCAGCCGGGTCATCGGCGCGTTGAGGATCGCCAGCAGGCGCGTCACCAGCACCTCGCGCGACGGCAGCGACGCCAGCGCCTTCACGTCCTGCGCCGCGATGACCCGCCCGTCCACGAAGCCGGCCTTGATCGCCAGCCCCTGGTTGTCCTTGGTGAACTCCTCCAGGACCTTGGCCAGGGGCGCGGGATCCCGCTCGCTGTAGGCGATCGCCGTCGCGCCCCGGAAGTGCTCTGACAGCGGCGCGAGGGGCGTCCCCTTCAGAACCCTGAGCGCCAGGCGGTTCTTCACGACCCGGTAGCGAGAGGCCGTGGCGCGCACCTTCTTGCGCAACGACGAGACCTGGTTCACGGTAAGGCCACGATAGGTCAGGACGAAGGTCGTGGGCGCGCCCTTGAGCGCCTCCCTGAGGGCCTCCATCTCCTGGTTCTTTTCCTGTTTGTTCATCGTCTTCTTTCCGCCGCTCGCCCGGGACCCTCCCCTAGGCCAGCGCCTCCAGGCTCGGGACGTCCAGTTTGACGCTCGGGCTCATGCTGGTCGACACATAGGCCGAGCGCACGTACTTCCCCTTGGCGGTCGACGGCTTGGCGCGCAGCACCGCCACGACGAGGGCCCGGGCGTTCTCCAGGAGCGCCTTCTCGTCGAAGGAGGCCCGGCCGATCGGCACATGGATGATCGAGGTCTTGTCGACTCGGAACTCGACCTTCCCCGCCTTGATCTCCTGCACCGCCTTGGCGACGTCGAAGGTGACCGTCCCGGTCTTCGGGTTGGGCATCAGCCCCTTGGGACCCAGGATCTTCCCGAGCTTGCCGACGTCCTTCATCGTGTCGGGGGTCGCGACGATGGCGTCGAAGTCGAGCCAGCCTTCCTGGATCTTCTGCACGACCTCCAGGCTGCCGACATGGTCGGCCCCTGCCTTCTCCGCCTCCTTGAGCTTCTCCCCGGTGGCAATCACCAGGACCCGCTTGGAGCTCCCGGTGCCGTGCGGCAGCACCACGGTGCCGCGCACCAGCTGGTCGGCATGTTTCGGGTCGACCCCGAGCAGCAGGGCCAGGTCGAGCGTCTCGTCGAACTTGGCGAACTTGATCTTCTTCAGGAGCGGAATCGCCTCGTCCAGGGTGCAGGGCTTGGCCGGCAGCTGCTTCTGCGCCGCCAGGTATTTCTTGCCGTGCCGCCTCATCCCGCCACCTCGATCCCCATGCTGCGGGCGGTGCCGAGAACGGTGCGAATCGCCGCCTGCAGGCTCTCGGTGTTGAGGTCGGGCATCTTGGTGCGGGCGATCTCCTCCACCTGTGCCATGCTCACCTTGCCGACCTTGTCCTTGTTGGGAACGCCCGAGCCTTTCGCCAGCCCCGCGGCCTTCTTGAGCAGGATGCTCGCCGGCGGCGTCTTGGTGATGAAGGTGTACGAGCGGTCGGCGAAGACCGTCACGATCACCGGGATGATCATCCCCTCGCCCGCCTTGGCGGTCTGGGCGTTGAAGTTCTTGCAGAAGTCCATGATGTTCACCCCCTGCTGGCCCAGGGCCGGGCCGACCGGGGGGGCGGGGGTCGCCTTGCCGGCGGGGATGTGCAGCTTGACGTACCCGACGATCTTCTTGGCCATGCGTCTCGGCTCCTCGCCTTACAGCTTCTCGACCTTCAGGAAGTCGAGCTCGACCGGGGTCGACCGGCCGAAGATCGTCACCATGACCTTCACGGTGGCGCGATCATTGTTGACGTCGTCGACCATCCCGGAGAAGTTCGAGAACGGGCCGTCGACGATGCGCACCGAATCGCCGCGCTGGAACTGGAACTTCGGCTTCGGCTTCTCGGCCGCGACCGACACCTGGTTGATGATCCGATCGACCTCCTCCTGCGTCAGGGGGGTCGGCTTCAGGCCCGACCCGACGAAGCCGGTCACCTTCGGCGTGTTCTTGACCACGTGCCAGCTGGCGTCGGTCATCTCCATGTTGATCAGGACGTAGCCCGGGAAGAACTTCTTCTTCGAGATCACCTTGGCCCCGTCCCGCATCTCGACGACATCCTCGGTCGGAATGAGGATCTCACCGACGGTCTCGAGCATCCCCAGCGCCTCGGCCCTCTGACGCAGGCTCTCCCGGACCTTGTTCTCGTAACCCGAGTACGTATGGACGATGTACCACTGCTTGGCCATGTTGATGGAAAGCCCCCTCAACCCGCCTGCTTGAAGATCCAGTCGACGATGTTGAACAGCACCGTGTCCACCACCCACAGGAACAGCGCGAAGACGAAGACCGTCAGGATCACCACGGTCGTCGTCCCCTGGACCTCCTTGCGGGAGGGCCAGGAGGTCCGCTTCAGCTCGCCCCGGACCTCGGTCAAGAACGCCCGTAGCCTACGCCACCACTCCATGTCGCCTCCGGGCGGCTACAGGCCGCCCGCCTCGGGTCTGGCAGGCCAGGAGGGATTCGAACCCCCAACATCCGGTTTTGGAGACCGGCGCTCTAGCCATTCGAGCTACTGGCCTGCACCCGGGACCCGGCACCCGGAGGCGCCGGGCGGCCCGTTACTTGGTCTCCTTGTGCGGGGTGTGCGCCCGGCACCAGCGGCAGAACTTCTTGAATTCGAGCTTCTCGGTCGA
>DASTNM010000244.1:0-5694 GCA_035762745.1 Candidatus Polarisedimenticolia bacterium | reverse complement strand
GGAGCCTCGTCCCGTCCGGCGACGATCCTGGGATCGGCGCGATGACAGGGCGGAGCCGGACGGCGCCCACCGCCTGCCTGCTGATCGGACACGGCAGCCGCGTGGCCCCGGCGAACGCGGTGCTGCTTCGCGTGGCGCGGGGGTTGCGCCGCCTTCTGCCGGGCCACGTCGTCGAGACCTGCTTCCTGGAGGCGGTCCCGCCCGATCTCCAGGCCGGCATCGACCGCTGCGTCGCGCGGGGGGCGGAAAGGGTGCTGCTCCTGCCGTACTTCCTCTATCTGGGAGGGCACGTCGGGCGGGATCTGCCGCGCGGCATCGCCCGGGCGCGCCGGCGACATCCCGGTGTGAGGCTGGCCCTGGCGCCGCACCTGGGGTTCGATCGCCGCCTGGTGGCGATCGTCGCCGATCGGGCGCGACGGGGAGCGCGCCGGGCCGGCTGGCGCTGAGAACGCTATGCTATCATCTCGCCCCCGCGCGTGCGGCGCGCGGGCCTGTCCGGCGTGACCCGTGGCGGGCGCGCCTTCGGGAGGAGGTCCTCGAGTCGTGAGTGAGGCGAAGGGAAGCGGGGGGGACGCCCCCAAGGTCCTGGACGTCGTCATCCTCGGTTCGGGTTGCGCCGGTCTGACGGCGGCGGTCTACAGCGCCCGGGCCAACTTGAAGCCGCTCCTGATCGACGGCCATGAGACGGGTGGACAGCTGTCGCTGACCACCGAGGTCGAGAATTATCCCGGCTTTCCCCAGGGGATTCTCGGGCCGGAGCTGATCGAGAACATGCGCCGGCAGGCGGAGCGCTTCGGGACCAGCTACCTGAGCGGCGCCGCGACCGCCGCCGATCTGTCGCGCCGCCCCTTCCGCGTGACGATCGACGGCAGGCAGGAGATCCTCACCCGCACCCTGATCATCGCCTCGGGGGCCTCGGCCAGGATGCTGGGGCTGCCGTCCGAAAAGCGCCTCCTCGGCCATGGCGTCTCGACCTGCGCCACGTGCGACGGGTTCTTCTTCCGCGGCAAGGAGATCGCCGTGATCGGCGGGGGCGACTCGGCCATGGAGGAGGCGACCTTCCTGTCCAGATTTGCCAGCCGTGTGACGGTGATCCATAGGCGCGCCGTGCTGCGGGCTTCGAAGATCATGCAGGATCGCGCCTTCAACAATCCGAAGATCGCCTTTCTTTACGACAGCAGCGTCGACGAGGTGCTCGGCGGAGAGAAGGTCGAGGGGATCCGGATACGCAATCTGAAGACGGGCCAGGTCCGGGAGATGACCCTCGACGGCCTGTTCGTCGCCATCGGGCATGTGCCGAACACCCGCATTTTCGCCGGGCAGCTCGAGATGGACCAGGCGGGCTACCTCATCACTCAGGGACGCGGCAGCCGCACCAACGTGCCCGGCGTCTTCGCGGCGGGCGACTGCCAGGATCATGTCTACCGGCAGGCGATCACCGCCGCAGGCAGCGGCTGCATGGCCGCCATCGACGCCGAGCGCTTCCTCGAGGCAGAGGGGCACTGAGGCCGGGGAACGGGGGCGGGCTCCAGTGAGCGATCAACTGAACGATCTTCTCGATTCAATCGATCGGGCGCTGACGCTCCTCAAGGCGGGCCACGAGAAGCGAGCTGCCGCGGACGTCGCGAACCTGTTGCGCATCAAGCGGATCCTCGAGGGGCTCGATCCCGACGAGATCGATGCCCTCCTGGAGGACGAGAACGAGTAGCGGCAGGGCGCGGCCGCGTGATCGAGAACCCCGTGTTCCTGCCCGGGGAGATCCTGGTGCCGGAGGCGGGATTTGAACCCGCATGCCTTTTGGGCGCCACCCCCTCAAGATGGTGTGTCTGCCAGTTCCACCACTCCGGCACGGGGGGGAGCGGCGAGCGCCGCTCCGTTGTCTTTCCTATTTCTTGGGCTCCGGGGAAGGTGCCGTCGCGGGAGTCTGGCCCGCGGCCCCGCCGGCCGGCGCCCCGGCCGCCGGGGAGACCGCCGGGGCCGCGCCTGTCGGCGCAGGCGCCGCGGCCGGTGCCTCCGGGGGGGCGATCTCGAGCACCGATCCGGCCCGGCGTGACCCGAGGATCGCCAGCCCGAGCGATGTCAGCATGAAAAGGATGGCCGCCGTGGTCGTCGCCTTGGTCAGGAGTGTGGCCGCTCCCCGGCTGCCGAGGGCGGTCTGACTGCCGCCCCCCCCGAACGCTCCCGCCAGGTCGGCCGCCTTGCCGCTCTGCAGCAGGACCACCATGATGAGAACGAGGCAGACAACGATGTGAACGATGTACAGCAGGAAAATCATCGGCTCTCCCGCCCCACAGGAAGGGCGTACCGTAGCACAGTCAGGCTCCCGGCCGCAAGAATCCGACGATGCGGGCGAACTCCGGGGCCTTGAGGGACGCGCCGCCGACCAGCACCCCGTCGATCCCGGGGCTCCCCATGAGGGCGTCGATGTTGCTCTCCCCGACGCTGCCGCCATAGAGGATGCGGGTCGCCGTCCCCGCCTCGCCGAACAGACGCGCCAGCTCGGACCGGATCACGGCGTGCATCTGCGAGGCGTCGGCCGGGGTGGCGGCCCGGCCGGTGCCGATCGCCCAGACCGGCTCATAGGCGATCACCAGCTGGCGGGCGTGCCCCCGGCCGACCTCCTCGAGCGCCCGCAGCAGCTGGGTCCGGACGACCGACTCGGCGCGTCCCGAAGCGCGCGCCGCCTCCTGCTCTCCGACGCAGACGACCGGGCGCAAATCGGATCTCAGCGCGGCGCGGACCTTGTGGTTGACCATCAGGTCGGTCTCCCCGAGGTGCCGCCGCCTCTCGGAGTGGCCGGCCAGGACGTAGGTCACGCCCAGTTCTTGAAGATTGGACGGAGAGATCTCCCCCGTAAAGGCCCCCTCGTCCTCCCAGAAGAGATCCTGCGCCGCCAGGCGCACCGGCCCCCCGCGCAGCAGGGCGCCGACGGCGGGCAGCGCGGTGAAGGAGGGGGCCAGAGCGACCTCCCGGTCGGTCGCGAGCGCGGCGGGCAGGGTGGCGAGGATCTCCTGCGCGCAGGCGACCGCCTCCGACTGCGTCAGCTGCATCTTCCAGTTGCCGATGAAGAGAGGCCGCCGCCCCGCGTCGCGGGTCATCGCCGTCCTCCCCGGCCGGGGGATGCGCCCACGCTCCCGGCATCCGACAGGGCCACGACACCCGGCAGCGCGAGACCGGAGAGAAACTCGAGCGCCGCGCCGCCCCCGGTCGAGACATGGTCGAAGCCCTCCGCGAGCCCGAGACGGTTCACGGCGGCGACCGAGTCGCCGCCGCCGACGACGCTGTAGGCGCAGGATGTCGCGATGGCGCGCGCCACGGCGACCGTGCCGGCATCGTACGGCGCGACCTCGAACAGGCCCAGAGGGCCGTTCCAGAAGATCGTGCGGGCGAGGCGGATCTCCTCCTCGTAGAAGGCACGGGTCTTCGGCCCGATGTCGAGCCCGACCCGTCCCTCGTCGACCTCGGGGCCGTCCGTCACGCGGCACGGCGCCCCCGGCTCCGGGGACGAGGCGACGACGTGGTCTATAGGCAGGTGGAAGCGCGCACCCGACGACACGGCGCGGGCCAGAATCGAGCGGGCGCTCTCGACCGACTCCGACTCGACGCGCGACGATCCCGTCGGCACGCCGCGCGCCTTCATGAAGGTGTAGGCCATGGCGCCGCCGACCAGGATGGCGTCGACGCTGGGGATCAGATTCAGGATCAGATCGATCTTGTCGGCGACCTTGGCGCCACCGAGGACGGCGACGTAAGGCTTCTCCGGGCTGTCGCGCAGCCGGCCGAGCGCCTCGAGCTCGCGCTCCATCAGAAGCCCGGCGGCCGGGGTGGGCAGGTGGCGCGTGATCCCGACGACCGAGGCGTGGGCCCGGTGGGCGCTGCCGAAGGCGTCGTTGACGTAGAGCTCGGCGAGGGCGGCGAGCCTCCGGGAGAACGGCTCGTCGTTGGCCTCTTCCTCCTTGTGGAAACGGAGGTTCTCGAGCAGCAGGATCTCGCCGCCACGCAGATCGCGCGCCAGCGTCTCGGTCGTCGGAGAAGCACAGTCGGGGGCCAGCCGCACCGGCACACCGAGCAGGGCGCCCAGCCGCGCGGCGATCGGGCGCAGGCTCAGGGCGGGGACCGGCCGTCCTTTGGGGCGACCCAGGTGGGAGGCGGCGATCGGACGACCGCCGCGCTCCAGGATCAGCTTCAGGGTCGGCAGCGCGGCGCGGATGCGTGTGTCGTCGGCGACCGCGCCGTCCTCGAGTGGCACGTTGAAATCGACGCGGACGAACACCCGCCGGCCGCCAGGATCGAGATCGCGGACCGACATCTTGCGCATCGTCCCGTTCATCCTTCTCCTCCCGGGCCTCCCGCCCCGTCCCCCGCCTCGCGCCGCGCCAGGTGGCGGACGAGATCGGCCAGCCGCTGCACGTAGCCCCGCTCGTTGTCGTACCAGGCGAAGACCTTGAGCAGACGGTCACCCTGGAGCGCCAGGAGCGGCGCGTCGACGACGGCGGAGTGACCGTCGCCGAGGAAGTCGATCGAGACCAGATCCTCCTCGCACCAGCCCAGGATGCCCGCGAGGCGCGTCCGGGCGGCCGTCCGCAGCGCGTCACGCGCCGCCTCGAGCGTGGCGGGGCGGCGCAGGATGAGGCTCAGATCGACGAGGGACACGGCGGCGGTCGGCACGCGGACCGCCAGCGCCTGGACCCGGCCCCGGAGCGCCGGCAGCACCTGCACGATGGCGGCCGCGGCGGAGGTCGAGGTCGGGATCATCGACAGGCCCGCGGCCCGTGCCCGGCGCCGGTCGCGGTGCGGAGCGTCCATGAGCACCTGGCCGTTGGTGTAGCAGTGCACCGTGGTCATCGCCGCCTGCTCGATGCCGAAGGTCTCCTCGACAACCGCCAGGATCACGGCCATGGCGTTGGTGGTGCAGGAGGCGTTCGACAGCACGCGGTGGCGTTCCGGCGCGTACTCGTGGTGATTGACTCCGTAGCAGACGGTCAGGTCGGCGTCGGCCGAGGGCGAGGTGATGACCACCCGCCGCACGCCGCCGGCAAGATGCAGGGCGGCCTCCGCGCGCGACGTGAACGCCCCGGTCGCCTCCAGCACCAGGTCGACGCCGGCGTCGCTCCAGGGGATCTCGGAGGGGCGCGGGAGGCGCGTGCAGCGGATCGCCCTCTCCCCGGCGCGCAGCCTGTCGCCCTCGACCCGCACCTCGCGATCGAGTCGACCGAACAGCGAGTCGTGACGCAGCAGGTGCGCGAGCATCGGAGGATCGGCGAGATCGTTGATCGCGACGACCATTAGGTCTTTATGTTCCAACGCCAGGCGCAGGAAGCCCCGACCGATGCGCCCCAGGCCGTTGATGCCGATCCTGATCGCCACGCGCTCCCCGCCCGCCCGGGAATTCGAAGCGCTGCCGGGGGGATAGTCCACGGAGCGACGCTTCGAACCCGCGGCGAGTGGGCCAAGTATATGGAATCGCGCCGAGCCGCCGCAAGGACGCCTCCCGGACGCCGCCGGCCCCGGGGCGACGGGCCGGCGCGGCACGGGGCACGCGGTCGCCGCACCCGGATCGGCACAAACCGCAGACGGGCGCGGCGCCTCGCGCAGGCAAGGTCTCATCATCGCTCCATGCCAGGGAGGTGCTCGAACCCGACTCGGGTACGACCCTCGCGAGATTGGGAATCTTCCAGACGCGGAATCTGAGGT
>DASTNM010000243.1:0-7386 GCA_035762745.1 Candidatus Polarisedimenticolia bacterium | reverse complement strand
AGCGTGTACTGGATCAGGTCGTTGGTGCCGATCGAGAAGAAATCGACCTCGCGCGCCAGGCGTTCGGCGTGCAGCGCGGCTGCGGGGACCTCGATCATGATCCCCATCGGCACCTCGGGCTCGAACGGGACCCTGTCCCGGAGGAGATCGCGCCGCACCGACTCGACCAGCGCCCGGGCCTTGCGAACCTCGTCGAGGCCGCTGACCATCGGAAACATCATGCGCACCTTGCCGTGGGACGCCGCCCGGAGGATGCCGCGCAGCTGGGCACGGAACAGATCCTCACGCTTCAGGCACAGGCGGATGCCGCGCAGGCCGAGGACCGGGTTCGCCTCGCGGCGTTCGAGAATGGTCGAGAAATACTTCTCGCCCCCGAGATCGAGGGTCCGGATGACCGCCTCGTGGGGCAGCGCTTTCTCGGCGAGCTCCCGGTAGGCTCGGTAGTGACGCTCCTCGTCCGGGAAGAGCGGCGCCTCCCGGAGGTAGAGGAATTCGGAGCGGTAGAGTCCGATCCCTTCGGCACCGTAGCGCCGCGCCGCCACCATCTCCTCGGGGAGCTCGACGTTGGCCTGCAGGAAGACCCGCACGCCGTCCCGGGTCACCGCCGGCTGATCGCGCAGCAACAGCAGATCGAGCTCCCGCCGCGCCAGCTCCGCGCGGCGTTCGCGCCAGGCCGCCGCCTCCTCCTGGGAGGGGTTGCGCAGGATCTGCCCGCCCGACCCGTCCAGCACGAGGAGGTCACCGCTCGTCAGCCGCTTGCTGGCGTCCCTGAGTCCCGCCACCGCCGGGATGGCCAGGGCGCTGGCGATGATGGCCGTGTGCGAGGTCGGGCCGCCGCCGTCGATCGCCAGGCCGATCACATGCTCCCGGTTCAGGCTGGCGGTGTCGGACGGTGACAGGGAGGCGCTGACGACGATGACGTCGTCGCTCAGCTCGGCGAGATCGTGGCGTCTCTTGCTGCCGGTCAGGATCGCCTGGACGCGCGCCTCGACGTCCTCGATGTCGGTGCCCCGCTGCTTCAGATCGGGGTCTCCAAGCTGCGCGAAGACCTGGGTGTAGCGGCCGACCACGGTGCGGAAGGCCCACTCGGAGTTCACCCGCTCGCGGCGGATCAAGGCCTCCGTCTCCTGAAGCAGCGAGCGATCCTTCAGGATCAGGATCTGGGCCTCGAAGACGCGACCGTAGGTCTCCCCCGCCTCGCTCCGAACCCGGTCCCGGAGACGTCGGAGCTGGCGCCAGGCGCTGCGGATGGCGCGCTGAAAGCGCGCCGCCTCCTTCTCCACCGCCTCCGGTGCGAGGTCGAGACGGAAGATGGCGACGTTCTGGCCCTCCAGGACCAGGGCCCGACCTATGGCGATGCCGGGCGACACGCCGATGCCGCGCAGGCTCTCACCCCCCTCGGGGGGCGTCGCGTCCGTCACTGCTCCTCACCGAAGCGCGCCGCAACCAGATCGACGAGAGCCAGCAGGGCCTCGCGCTCGTCCGCCCCGTCGGCGCTCAGGGTGAGGGCCGTCTCCTGGCGCGCGATGAGAGTCAGCAGCCCGAGGATCGACTTGCCGTCGGCGCTGCGGCCATCCTGGCGGGTCACCCGGATATGGCTCTTGAAGCGGCTGGCCAGCTGCACGAAGCGTGCCGCGGCGCGCGCGTGCAGGCCCAGGGCGTTGACGACCACCACGTCGCGGCTCAGCACGCGGTGTTCCCTCTCACGCGCCCCGCGTGGGGTCGAGATACTCGGTGGCCAGGGCGATGGAGCGCTGCCCCTGCTCCTTGATGCGCGCGGCCGCCTCCTTGAGGGAGCAGGTGTCGCGCAGGTTGGCGAACTTGATCAGCATCGGCAGGTTGACGCCGGTCAGGATCTCGATCCCCTCGCGCAGGAAGGACAACGTCACGTTGGTGGCCGTGCCGCCGAACATGTCCGTCAGGATGAGCACGCCGCCGCCGGGGTCGACCTCGCCGATCGCCTCCTGAACGGCCTTGCGCGCGACCGCCACGTCGTCGTCCCAGCCGATCGAAAGGGCCTTCACTCGATCGACCTGGCCGACGATTCTCTCGAGGGCCCGCATCAGCTCGAACGCCAGTCCCCCGTGGGTCACGACGAGAAGTCCGAAGCGGGCCTCGCCGGCCGCGTCGGCCACCTGGAGCGCCATCACTCCCTCGCCAGGTCCCGGTGCGACGCCGTGACGGCGTATCCATGCCGCCGCAGCGAGGCGCCGATCGCCTCGGCCATCGCCACCGAGCGGTGCCGCCCGCCGGTGCAGCCGACCGCCACCGTGAGGTAGCTCTTTCCCTCGCGCAGGTACTGGGGGATCAGGAAGACCAGGAGATCAGCGATCCGATCGCGGAAGGCGCGGTATTCCGGGATCGCCTCCATGAACGCGACCACCTCCTCGTCGAGGCCGGTCTGGCCCCGCAGCGCGTCGACGAAGAAGGGATTCGGCAGGAAGCGGGTGTCGAAGAGCAGGTCCGATTCGCCCGGCAGGCCGTGCTTGTAGCCGAACGAAACGACCGCGATCACCAGCGACTGCGCCCCGGGCTGGGGCGCGAAATGCTCCTGGATATAGCGCCGGAGCTCGTGCACGTTGAAGCGGCTGCTGTCGATGATCAGGTCGGCCCGCTCCCTGAGAGGCGCCAGGGCCTCGCGCTCGCGTCGAATCCCCTCCTCGAGCGCGCCGCCGGTCGCCAGCGGATGGGGCCGGCGTGTCTCGGAGAAGCGCCGGATCAGGACGTCCTCGTCGGACTCGAAGAAGATCAGGCGGGCCCGTCGCCCCCGTCTCAGGGCGTCGAAGATCACCGGGAACTCCTGCAGGAAAGTCCCTTCGCGCACGTCGACCACCAGGGCGGCACGCGCGATGTCCTTGCGCGAGCGGGCGCACAGATCGGCGAAGACGGGGATGAGCGCCACGGGGAGGTTGTCGACGCAGAAATACCCCATGTCCTCGAAGGCCCGGATCGCCAGCGTCTTCCCCGATCCCGAGAGGCCGGTGATCACCACGATTTCGAGATCGTGCTCGGGGGCGGCGGGCGGGAAGGAGGTCAACGCTTTCTCTCCAGGGCGTCGTGGATCCGCCCGGCCAGCTCCTTGGCCGGATGGTACCCTTTGCGCTTGAGGAGATGGTGCCGGGCCGCCACTTCGAGCAGGATCGAAAGGTTGCGACCCGGGCCCACCGGCAGCTCGATGAACGGCAGCTCGACGCCCAGAAGCGTATGGCTCTTCTCGTCGAGCCCAAGCCGCTCGTACTCCTTGTCCTCCTGCCACGGATCGAGCTTGACCACCAGCTCGACGTCCTTGCGCTCGCGCACGGCCGCGACGCCGTACAGGTCCTTGATGTTGATGATGCCGATGCCGCGCAGCTCCATGTGGTAGCGGCTGATCTCCGGCCCGGTGCCGTTCAGGATCCTCCCGACGCGACGCACAGTCACCGTATCGTCCGAGACCAGGCGGTGGCCGCGCAGGATCAGCTCGAGCGCCGACTCGCTCTTCCCCACCCCGCTCTCCCCCAGAATCAGGACGCCGACTCCGTAGATGTCGATGAGGGTGCCGTGGATGGTGACGCAAGGGGCGAGCCGCTCCTCGAGAAGCCGTCCCACGAGGTCGAAGACACGGGCCGTGGTCACGGTCGTCCCGAGCACGGGAATGCCGCCGCGCTCCGCGGCGTTCAGGAGATCCGGGTGGGCCGCGGCGCCATGACTCACGATGAAGCAGGCCACGGGAGCGCGGGCCAGGCGCTCCAGAAGCGGCCGGCGGTGCTCGGCCGGCAGCTGCTCCAGATAGGCGACCTCGCTCCGCCCGAGAACCTGGATCGTTCCGGCCGGCAGTCCCTCGGGATGACCCGCGAGAGTCAGCCCCGGGCGCTCCACCACCGCCGCGGTGACGGGGCGACCGAGCCCCGCGGCACCCGCCAGGACACGCAGGACCAGATCGGGAAGATTGGCCGCCAGGAGATCGCCCAGCGGCAGGGTGGGACGGGGGGCTTCGCGCTGGCTCACCCGCGTTCTCCGCGCGCCCTCAGGTGCGTTGGGGAATGCTCCCGACAAGGGCGGAACTCGCGGGAATTCTAGGGGATGGGGCGGGGGCTGTCAAGGAACGCCCGGATGAAGTCCGATTGACGGGCCACGGCACGGATGGTATCGTTCACGGCGCATGGGGGGGCGGTCCATGGGATCCAGGAAGGTTGTGCACATCATCGGGACGGGGACGATCGGCGAGCCCCTGATCGGACTGTTCGCCGACCGGAAGGACCAGCTGGGTTTCGACGAGGTGACGTTCCACAAGCGAACGCCCCTCCTGACGGACCGGACAAAGGTCGTCAACCTCCTGAAGCGGGGCGCACGGCTGGCCTGTGACGACGCGGCCCGGTCCGGGTTCCGGGCTCTCGGGATCGAGCCGGCCTACGAGCACCACGAGGCGTTGCGGCAGGCGACCGTGGTGATCGACTGCACGCCGTCCGATGTGGGGCTGCAGAACAAGAAGGAGATCTACGAGAAGTACGCCCACAATACCCTCGGCTTCATCGCCCAGGGCTCGGAATTCGGCTTCGGCAAGATGTACGCCCGCGGCATCTCCGATCGCAATCTGGAGCACGGCGTCGACCAATTCATCCAGGTCGTTTCATGCAACACCCACAACCTGGCGGTGCTGATCGATCTGCTCGGTCTGCGCGAGGGTGGCCCCGCGAACCTGGCCGAAGGGCGTTTTCTCTGCATCCGTCGCGCCAACGACATCAGCCAGGACACCTCGTTCGTGCCTTCGCCGCAGGTCAACCGGCACAAGGACGAGCGCTTCGGCACGCATCACGCCCGGGACGCCTGGCACCTGTTCCACCAGCTCGGCTACGATCTCAACCTGTTCTCCTCCTCCGTCAAGGTCAACAGCCAGTATATGCACGCCGTGCACTTCAACATCAGGGTCCGCAAGCCGACCTCGGTCGAAGCCATCCTCGAGACCATGAAGCAGGACGACCGGATGGCCCTGACCTACAAGCAGTCGGCCAACTCGGTCTTCTCGTTCGGTCGCGACTACGGGCATTACGGGCGGATCCTGAATCAGGCGGTGCTCGTCGTTCCCGCGCTGGCCGTGCACGAGCGCCACGAGGTGGTGGGGTTCTGCTTCACCCCCCAGGACGGCAACGCGCTGATCAGCAGCGTCGCCGCCGCCTGCTGGTTCGTCTACCCGGAGTCGTACGAAGAGAAGCTCAACTGCCTGAAGGATTCGATCTTCAGCGAGGTCTGAGGCGGTCGTCGCCCTACGCTTCGTACTTCTTCAGGACCAGCGCAGCGTTTGTCCCGCCGAAGCCGAACGAGTTGTTCAGGGCGTAGTGGATGGTCATCCGGCGCGACTTGTTCGGCACGAAGTCGAGGTTGCATTCCGGGTCGGGCGTCGTGTAGTTGATCGTCGGCGGTGCGAGATTGTTGCTGACCGCCAGGGCGGTGATGGCGGTCTCGAGGCCGCCCGCCCCTCCGAGCAGATGGCCGGTCATCGACTTGGTGCTGCTGACGGCCACCCGGCCCGCCCTCTCCCCGAACACCGCCCTGAGGGCCCGTGTCTCGACGACGTCCCCCTGCGGCGTCGAGGTGCCGTGGGCGTTGACGTAGTCGATCACCGACGGATCGACACCGGCGTCCCGCAGCGCCATGCGCATGACGCGCACCGGCCCGTCGCCGTCCTCGGAGGGCGCCGAGACGTGGAACGCGTCCCCCGACAGGCCGTAGCCGACCAGCTCGGCGTGGATTCGCGCCCCGCGCCGCAGCGCGTGTCCCAGCTCCTCGAGGATGACGATTCCGGCCCCTTCTCCGATTACGAAGCCGTCCCGGTCCTTGTCGAACGGCCGGGAGGCCTTTTGTGGTTCTTCATTGCGGGTGGACAGGGCCCGCATGGCGCAGAACCCGCCGACGCACAGCGGGGTGACGACCCCCTCGCAGCCACCGGCGATCATCACGTCGGCGGCGTCCCGCCTGATGATCTCGAAGGCGTCTCCGATGGCGTGCGTGCCGGTGGCGCAGGCGGTGCAGGCGGCCTGGTTGGGCCCCTTGGCGCCGTAGCGGATCGAGACCTGCCCCGAGGCCATGTTGACGATGAGCCCGACGATGAAAAAGGGGGAGATGCGTCGCGGCCCCTCCTTGAGGAGGGTGGCGTGCTGGCGCTCGATAGAGGGCAGACCGCCGATGCCGGAGCCGATATGGACGCCGACCCGCTCCGCCTCCGCCGCCGGGACCTGGTAGGAGGCGTCCTTCAAGGCGATCTCGGAGGCCGCCAGGGCGTAGTGGAGGAACAGGTCCATCTTCTTGACGTCCTTCTTCGGGACCCAATCCTCCGGATTGAACCCCTTGAGCTCGCCCGCGATCCGGCAGGGATACTCGGAAGCATCGAACCGCGTGATGGGTCCGATGCCGCTGCGGCCCTCGATCAGCGCCTGCCAGTTCTCGTCATTGCCGATTCCCAGCGGCGAGACCATCCCGAGGCCGGTGATGACGACGCGTCGTTGCATGGCGTTCCCGCCCTCCGCACGCGCCTCTTCAGGCGTGCGTCTGGATGTACCTCACGGCGTCTCCCACGCTGTGGATCTTCTCGGCGTCCTCGTCGCTGATCTCGATCTTGAACGCCTCCTCGAGAGCCATGACCAGCTCCACGGTGTCGAGCGAGTCGGCGCCCAGATCGTTGACGAACGACGCCTCCTGGGTCACCTCCTCGGGGTCGACCCCGAGCTGCTCGACGATGATCCCCTTGACCTTGTCCTCGATGCTCTGCGCCATCGTATCCCTCCCTGCGCGGATCCCCTGTCTGTGGCGCAACGGCCCCTGGGGGCCGCCCTGGTGGGGCGCCTCGCGCGGCTGATTATTGCCGGCACCACGTCACATGTAAAGACCGCCACTGATGTTCAGGACTTCCCCGGGGACGTACCCCGCCTCCGGGCTGAGCAGATAGAGCACGCCGGCCGCCACGTCCTCTGGAGCTCCGAGCCGTCCCAGCGGAATGAGGCCGGTCATCTTCTCGCGCGCCGAGTCGGAGATGGCGCGGGTCATGTCGGTCTCGATGAGACCCGGAGCCACGGCGTTCACGGTGATCTGCCGCGAGGCGACCTCCCGGGCCAGCGACTTGGTGAAGCCGATGAGACCCGCCTTGGCGGCGCAATAGTTCGTCTGGCCTGGGTTCCCCATCAGCCCCACGACCGAGCTGATGTTCACGATCCGTCCGTAGCGCGCGCGCACCATCGTCGGCAGCACCGCCCGGGTCACCTCGAACGAACCGCCCAGGTTCACCTGGATGACCCTGTCCCAATCCGCGCGCTTCATGCGGAGCAGCAGACCGTCACCCGTGACCCCCGCGTTGTTGACCAGGTGATCAATCCGGCCGAAGGTCTCCAGGGCCTGCCCGACTCCCGTCTGCAC
>DASTNM010000242.1:0-5234 GCA_035762745.1 Candidatus Polarisedimenticolia bacterium | reverse complement strand
CGCTCCGGGCGTCCACCTTCTCGCCGCGCAGCTGCTCGGGAGCCATGTAAGGCAGGGTCCCGACCGCGGCATGCTCGTGGCTCAGCGTCTCCAATTGGGACGCCTCGCCCGCGGGCCTCAGCAGCATCGCCAGTCCGAAGTCGAGCACCTTGACGTGTCCCCTGGGCGTCACCAGGATGTTCCCCGGCTTCAGGTCCCGATGTACCACGCCCTGCTCGTGCGCCCCTTCCAGGGCCGACGCGATCTGCGTCCCGAGAGCAGGCACCTCCTTCTCGGGAAGCGGACCGGCTGCCAGCTTTTGAGCCAGCGTCTCACCCCGGATGTACTCCATCACCAGGAAGTCGACTCCCTCCTGTGTGTCGAAGTCGAACACTGTCGCGATACCGGGGTGATTGAGCCTGGAGAGCGCGAGCGCCTCTCTGCGGAATCGCCTTCGGGCCGCTTCGTCCGCAAGCAAGCCCGAGGGCAAGACCTTCAGCGCGACGTCACGATCGAGGCGCTCGTCGTGCGCGCGGTACACGACCCCCATGCCCCCGGCGCCGACCTTCTCGAGAATCCGGTAGTGGGATAGTGTCCTGCCTACCATCGGGTGGGACCTCTTGAATTCAACCAGTCGAAGGCGAAGCTGCGTGACTACGTGGGTGGGATTCTATCAGAGTGCCGGTAGGAGGCGCCGGGACAGGGACGGCCGGGCCCCGACCCTGGGAACCAACGCACGGCCAAGCCGCGCTCACCTCGCCAGTCGAGAAAGTCGGGCCGGAAACCTTGAAGACCGTGCTTGAGCATCGGCCCATCCGTCTCCTCGAGGACATCGACCCGAATGTCGACGGTCAGATCGGGGCGGATCCCCAGCACGTTGCCGTATACGCCCGCAGGACCCGTTGCCGGAACATCTGCTGGTGCATCCGTTGTCTGGTGAGGCGAGTTACGTATGCGCGCCGCCCCTCGTCGTCCGGTTCGCCAATCGACGGTTCCGCCACGGAGGCCAGTTTGTGATCGTCCATCGCCACCGTGAAGCCAAGAGCCTTGGGATCGTCGCCGACGATGAACACCGGCCAGTGCGGCATGTATCTCCCCGGCACCACGCCGAACAGATAGATGAGCGGTGTCCTGCGACTCATCGCCAACCGCAGCCCTGCGTTATCGCGGTGGGCAGGGTCGGTCCCGCGATAGCGGTACCGGAGCATCCCTCTTTCGTCCATGCCGTCATCGTAAGGACGCTCGCGCCCTTCGACGACCGGCACCGTCGTGATGCTGAGCGGAATCTCAGGAAGGATGGTCGGCTTGAAGATCCCCGGCGGTCCCAGAAGCGGCACACGCTGGCCTTCGAGGGCGAACCCGTTCGCGAGGACCTCCCTCGACAGGACCTCACCGTGGACGTCGGTCTGCTGCTCGAGGAACCGGAACGCGGCCATCGATATCCCGATCCGTCATGACCGTCGGATTTCCTCAGCCACGGAACACCATCTCGTTGTGCCACTGAAGGAAGGCCGGGTTGGGGCGGTCGTCCCGTGCTGTGGGCAGAACGGCGAGCGGGTGACCATGATGCTTGTAGTAGTCGCGGCCGTTCTCGAACTCCTCCTTGATCCGCGGGCTCACTTCGACGTGAAGTTCGGGGGTCACGGTGACGTAGCCACGATCGAAGAGGATGTGAAGGTCCGACCTCAGCAGCAGTCCATTATCGACCCGGTTCGGCCCCTTGCCGTACGGTTTGATATGGGACGCCTGAAGAACGGGCAGGGTGCGCTCACCCGAGATCGTGCAGCGCCTCTCGTAGGCGTCGGTTACCAAGATCCTGAACGCGCCTTGCCCCAGACGAGAGCGGTGCAGGTACTCCTTTCCGAAGAGGCGCTGCGGCTCACCGACGCGCGGCTCCACGGCAACGCCGGCCTCCGCCGGTTCGAAAATGGGCAGCCATGGCTTGACCGCTTCCCACACTCTCGCACCCGAGGTCTCCGTGGAGTCGTAGGTCTTGCCAACGACGATGTTCCGACTGAAATCAGCGGACGCCGGGATCCAATTCGCGCGAGGGATGAAGAACGGCTGGTTCAGGATGATGCAGCCGATCTCCGGATCGATGTCACGCGAGCCGCGGTGTTTCTGAATCAACGTCGCCACGTCGGTCAGGCTTCCCGCCCCGTTCTTCTCTCCGAAAGCTTCCCACGCCAGCGACAGGGGCAGGCGCTCGGAGCGGACGAAGAATCCGCCGCCGACAATGAAGTTCAGCGGGCTGTGGAGCTTGAACAGGAATGGCGCGCCGATCTCGATCGAGGAGAAGCCCCGCCCGCTGGGCCTCCAGAAGTTCACTTCATCGGGCTTGAACCTGGCCAGAAAGTCGAACCACTCGTTATCCGTGACCCCGATCCAGAACCGCATGGCGACCTCTTGGCGCTGGACGGCCGAATTCTACTGCTGACGAGGCCCAGGAAGCTCGGCCTCACCCCTGGCGAGACGGAGCCCCCCTCCGGGAGTCATGGGGGAGGAGGAGGCGGTCCCCTGTTAACCAGGAGCCCGCCTGTTCGAGAAGCATGAGGTCCGGCTCCCCGATCGAAACATTCGAGCTCAGGATTGGTTGGAACCAGGGGTGTACTCGGATGGGGTTCTCGGGAGGCGAGCTGATCACCTTTGACAGAGAAGCCGTCTTCCTGGGCCTCCACGACTCCTTCGGTCAGTCCGATTCCGGCGCATTGGGCGATGTGGCGCGCTGTGGGCATTCCTCGAAGCGCATCGTCGTGAACCCGCTCGGCACGGTCGCCGGCGCAAGCCCGCAGAGGTTCTGCCTCCTGGCGCGCCTGTCCAAGAGCCCGTCTTTCACGAACGCCACCAGGTTGCCGAACTCGTCCGGCGTGAGATCGATCGGTGTCGCGAGGAGCAGGTCGATCCTCTCCAGGACGGGCTCGATGGGACCCAGCCGGTCCGTCAGGTCCTGGTCCACTCCAGCCTGGACAGGGTCGTAGCCACGCGCCGACTCGAAGACATTCAGGTGGTGGCGGATGGCATCCTCCAGCCGCGTGAAGGCGCCGTTGTGGAAGAAAGCGGGTTGCAGTGCGGCATTGCGGAGCGGTGAGGTTCGGAACTTGTAGCGGTCGTCCGGATTCCCCGTGATCTGCTCGAGGCCGAAGTCCTCGTCACGGTCCGGTCCGTCGAAGATCACGTTCCCCTTCCCAACCCCGAAGAACGGCGCGATCTGCGGGACGCCGATGACGTGCATCTGGAAATCGCTGAACATCTCGTTGGAGGACCCCGCGACCGCGTGGCACTGCGAGCAGCGTCCCTTGCCGAAGAACACCAAGCCGCCCCGTTTCTGGGGTGTGGTCAGTGCGCCCGCGTCCCCGCGGGCGAAGCGATCGATCGGAGCATCCGCGAAGACGAGGGTGAACTCGAACTCCGCGATCGCCCGCCCGAACATGGTGAAGTCGATGGGCGCTCCTGCGACCACTTCGGGGAAGATCGCGCCGAACAGCGCACGGTAGGCGGGTGAGCCGTTCAGCCGCGCCAGCACCACCCGGCGGATCTGCTCATTACGGAATCCACTGGCGTCCGGCAGCGGCACGCTTCCCCCCAGGCCGTCGTCGAATTGGTCGAACTCCGGCGCGATGGTCCCCCGTGTACCCGTGAACCCCGCCACCTCGACCAGCTCGGTCGGGGGGATGTGCGCCTGCGCGACCAGGAGGTGCGTCACGATCGGGTCGAATGGAGGAAAACGCGTCGCCCCCTCGGGTGCCGGGAACAGGAAGCCCTGGGAATTGTCGAATGGGTCCCTCGAGGGGGCCGAGAACCTTCCGTTCCACATCAGGTTGGGGTAGAAAGCCGCGTTGGCGGCGGTGGGGGTTCGCCGCTGGTTGCGGGGTCCCGTCCGGTTCGGTCCGACCAGATTGTTGTTCTGGACGCCGATCGCGATCGATTGACTGTCGCCAAACCCGTTCGCGGGTGAGTGACACCCGCCGCAGGTGTTGTCCGAGTGCAGGCCGCCCGCCTTGTCGAACCAGAGGAGCCTGCCGAGGTCCGCCAGGTTTCGGTCGATCGGCCGGCCGAGTCGCTGCTCGAGCGTGGACTCGACGGTTCCCGTGAACCCCGAGCGGACCAGCGCCTTCCGCAGATCATCGTTGAGACTTGACTCTGGCTCGGCCCCGAAGCTTGAAAGGGGGCGAAGGATGAACAAAGCGCACGCCGCGGCGGCGGCCTGCCGCCACACTCTTGCTGTCATGGATTTCTCCTTGCTTTGCCCTTTATCTACGCCGGATTGTCCCAAAAGTCAATTCTCAGGCTCTCCGTACCGGAAAGACCGTCCGCGCCTCTCCTGCCCGGCATTGCCTTCTCTCACCGGCGTACTTCCCATCTCATCCTGACCTGTCGGCCAGCTTGCTCAAGGGGAGTCACTGGTGTCCATCCTCCGAGTCATCCTCCTGTATTTCGGGAGAGATCGTCATCCCGTCCGTGCGTGACATGGGAATCATTGGGATGGCGGCCCGACGCGCCGCAGCAGATCTTCAAACCTCGGGTCCTGGCGCTGGGCGTCGTGACGACGGACAGGCCCGGTCAGCCTCCCCGAAGAAGGCTGACCGGGCCGCGGGCGCCCCTGCCCTCGGGGCCCCTTTGATTCCTGCGTGTGAGGCTCAGCCTTCCTGTTCCACGATCATGAAGTGAGGGGCACCGCCAGTCGAAATCTCGACCGCGTTTGCCAGGGTCTTCTGGGCGCCGGGCAGGGCCGCGCACTCCTGTAGGGCTCTCAATGTGGGAAACGAGACCTCCGTCAGTCGAGCGAACGGCGACTTGCCCGCGGGCGACCCGAGAATGCGATACGAGGCGAGGCCGGTCGCACCGATCAGGTTCGCCTTTCCCATCGGCAGGTGCTCTCGTTCATACCGCCGGTTGAACTGTTCGGGATTCGCGGGAGTAGGATACAGCACGAGAAATTTGGCACTCATGGCTTTGTCCTCCTTTGGACGTGAGTGACGTTTCGCACGTCTCAATAGGTCGCGACGGGCCGTGAGATTACATAAGATCGTCAGGCAGCGGTGAGCGGTCGTCTCTGGCTGGGGAGGCGTACAACTTCAGGGGCGATAGCCGGCAGACAACATGCAGCTCCGCAAGTTCTGTTTGGCCCGGTGCAACAGGACGGCGACATGCGAAGGCGGCAGTCCGAGCATCGCGGCCACGTCTTCGCCGCCGACCTCGTCCAGCATTCGCAGAGACACGACCGCACGCTGGAGCTTTCCGAGGTGATCGAGGCA
>DASTNM010000241.1:0-2435 GCA_035762745.1 Candidatus Polarisedimenticolia bacterium | reverse complement strand
CGGGGTACAGACGTTCGGCCGTGTGGTTCTTGAACCAGGCGTCCCCGAGGCTGCAGGCGTTCCTGGCTTTGACGATTTTATCGCCCTCGGCGTGCAACTCGATGTCGTCGCAGACACAGCCGCAGAACGTGCAGGTGGCGTTCTTCACGATGCTCAGGCTCATCGCTTCTCCCCATCACTCGGACTCGGTCCGCCCGAACCGGGCGGAATGACGAACGTTCAGCCAAGCTCCCGGCCGGGGAAGCTCCCCCGGATGCGGCGGGGCATGTACCGCCCCACTCCGACCAGCTCCCAGGCCGGAGCGTTCTCCGCCGCGGCCTCCGGAAGGGCCCGAGGGTTCGAGGATCTCCCGCGTTGTGCGCGAGTCGCGGCTTTACCCATTCCCTGACGCCTCCGATCCGATCGGCTCAACCTCGACTTCCCACCCCTTGGAGGTGGGCATTCCGGTTCCATCGGTGTCCTGGCCCATGAGATGGCAGGTCGGCGGTCCGTAAGGGACGAAGATCATCCCCAGCGGGACCTTCCCCTCCACGCATCGGAAGGTGGCCTCGCCATTCTCCGACCGAACCCGCACGCTGCCGCCGGACTCAATCCCGACTTCCTTCATGTCGTCGGGATGCATGTTCAAGGTGCTCACGGTGGCCTGATATTCGGGGTGATCCTTGCCGGCGTTGATCTGCTGCCCCTGCTTGGTCGTGCGCCCCGCGTTCATGATGAAGCGTTTGCGTTCCATAGGATGGCCAGCCGGCGCCCTTTCTGTCGAGGCGAAATATAGCACACGGCCACAACCTGGAAGGGGCGCGTCTCACGACTCGGGACGGAGTTGGTCAGGCCGCGACGATCACGGGGCGGCTTGGAGGAGCGCGTGGAGGCCGAAGTGGTGTTTCCCGAGCTTGCCCCCGTAGTTCCCTGCCGAGATCTCGACGACGCCGGGGCGGCATGCGCCCTCGATGCCGACGCGGAGCGCCTCCTCGATCGCGGCACGCTCGAGGCCGTTCACCACGATCTCGAGCACCGAGTTCACGCCCTCCGGGAGCGCGCTCTTCACCCCCCTCCGCCCGCGCAGCGTCGGGCAGTAGGCATCGTTGGTGGAGGCGATCATCTTCTTGTAGCGCTTCGCGCCCACCTTGCTGCCGCTGCGCACGATCCCGCCGGGAAACGGAAGGACGACGCCGCGCACCCTGCGCATCGACTCCACCGCCGCCTCCGCCGCCCGGAGCGCGGCGTCCTCGTCCTCGGCCAGGATCAGGAAGTTGCCGCCTCCGATCGCTTTCTGCACGCCGAAGCTCTCCTGCACGACGAACTCCCCCTCCATCACCGGGATCCGCCAATAGCGCTTGCCGTCCAGGAGCTTGCTCGACTGGTAGCGGTCGCCGAAGTGACGTAGCACGCCGCCGACGACGACCCGCGTGCCCGCCTGGGGCAGGCCGTCGAAGCAGGCCGTGGTCGGGCAGGTGAGGACCGTCTGGCCCACTCGCTCGACCAGCCGCTGGCCGAGCCCCTCGGCGTCGAAGCCGAAGAGCAGCACGCTCACTCCCGGGCGTCCGTCCGGCGTCAGCGAAGGGGCCAGCTCGGTCTCGATGCCGGCCTCGACCTTGCAGCCGATGACCGAGGTGGCGTACCCGGTCATGGCCCGGGCGGCCGTCAGCGCCCAGGCCGGGGAGCGCGCCGTGATCACGGCGCGCGCCGCGTGCATGCCGAAGGCTTCGGCAAACGTGTCGCCGATCCGCACCCCGCGCCGCTCCATCGCCCGCGCCTCCGCGCTCCCGCTCATGCCTTGGCGACCGCCTCGGAGCGCCGTTCCCGCAGTGCGTCGGGCCCGGCGTTCCTCAGAGCGAGGTCGTCGCATGAGAAGTTCAAGCCGCAATCATAGGTCCGGTGAGGGCTGCTCCGTCAAGCGACCCCCGGCGCATCCTCTCTAGAGCAGCGCCTTCAGGCGGGCGTGTCCGGCGCGCGACAGCGGCAGGCGGGCGCCGTCGCGCAGGATGGCGACGCGGCTGTCCTTGGCGTACAGCTCAATCCGCGTCAGCCGGTCCAGATTGAGGCTATAGGAACGGTGCACGCGCATGAAACGGGCCGGGTCGAGCGCCGCCTCGACCTGTCCGATCGGCTGCTGCTTGAGGTGCGATTTCCCGCCGCTGTGCACCACGATGTAGTCGTCCTGCGCCTCGATATAGTCGATCGCGTCGATGGGGATGACATGCACGCGAGGGCCGTCGCGCACCAGGATGCGCGCCAGCGGCGTGCCCGGCGGACGCGCCGCGGCGGTCAGCGCCGCCACCGGCATCAGCTCATGCCGCCGCAGGCGCTCGCGAGCGCGCCCGATCGCCTGGCGCAGGCGCTCCGGATCAACCGGCTTCAGCAGGTAATCGACCGCGTTCACCTCGAAGGCGCGCACCGCGTGCTCGTCGTGCGCGGTGACGAAGATGACCGCC
>DASTNM010000240.1:0-7270 GCA_035762745.1 Candidatus Polarisedimenticolia bacterium | reverse complement strand
GACGGCGACCGCCGCCCGCGCCGCGGCCGACCTCGACGCGGCGCGGCGCTTCTCCCTCGACAACGGTCTCACCGTCCTGACGCTTCGCGATGCGAGCCAGCCGGTAGTCGCGGTCCAGATGCTCTACCGGGTCGGGGCGCGCAACGAGACGACCGGCGTGACCGGCATCTCCCACTTCATCGAGCACATGCTCTTCCGTGGCACCGTCTCCTTCGGCCTGGCCGATGTGACCGGTGTGATCGAGAGGGCGGGGGGCGAGTGGCACGGCTACACCTATCTCGACTGCACCACCTTTTTCCAGGCGGCGCCGCGCGACCTGCTGCCGACGCTCCTGCGCCTCGAGGCCGAGCGGATGACCGAGGCCCGCATGGCGCCGGCCGAGGTCGAGCCGGAGCGGGGCGCCGTGTTCCAGGAGTACCGCGGCTACCAGAACGACGCCCGTTCCGATCTTTTCGACCTGACGATCGCCACCCTCTTCCTCGAGCATCCATACCGCAACAACACCATGGGCTGGGAGAGCGATCTCGCCGGCATCACGCATGGCGATCTGGTCGCCTTCTACCGGCGCTACTACGGTCCGCGCAACGCCGTGCTGTCGATCGTCGGCGACTTCGACGCCTCACGGATCGAGGAGCAGGTGCGCCGGGTCTTCGCGTCGATCCCGGCCTCCGGAGAGAGCACGGCGATTCGCACCGTGGAGCCGGAGCCGACCGGGGAGCGGCGCATCACGATCCGCAGGCCGGGGGCGGCGCCGGCGGTCATGGTCGCCTTCCCTGCGCCGCCCCCGGCGCGCCCCCGGGAGTATGCGGCGCTGCTGGTCCTCGACGCCCTCCTCGGACATGCCCGGGGCCTGAGCTTCCGCAGCGCCGAAAACGACCAGACGGCGGGGGCCGACGCCGAGCCCGGGAGCCGCCTGGGGCGGGCGCTGGCCGGCTCGCCGGCGGACCGCTTCGGGACAGCCTTCGTGCCGACGCTCTACCCTTACCACTATTCGATCTACGCCACTCCCGCCACCGGCCGATCACCGGAGGAGATCCCGCCGGTGATCGACGCGGTCCTCGCCGGGGTGGCTCGCTCGCTGACGCGCCCGGAGGTCGACACCGCCCGCCGCCGCATCGAAGCGGCCCTGCTCCTGGAGACCGACTCTCCCGTCGAGCTGGCGCACGAGCTCGCCTTCTGGACCGGGCTCGGAGGGATGGAGATCCGCGCCGCGGTCGTCCGGGAATTGAAGGCGATCGGGCCCGACGAGGTGCGCGCCCTGGCCCGCTCGTTCGTACCCAAGCGCTCGGTGGTCGGGATCCTCCTGCCCGAAGGCGCGCCGGATGGCGCCGATCAGGCAGGGGCGGCCAGGCCGGCCGTTCCGGGAACGGTCCCTCCGGCGCCCACGAGCGCCGCCGGGACTGCGAGCGGGGCTCCCGGTCCTGCCGTGCGGCTGCGGCGCGCCGACCAGGCGCGTGTCGAGACGCTGCGGCTGGCTCCCGGCGGCCGGGCGATCGTCGACGCCCGCCCGGATCAGAAGACCTTCGTCCTGAGGGTCGCCGCCACCTGCGGCGGCAGCGGCATGGCCGCCCTCGCCCGCCTGCGCGACGCGACGCGCCGTCTCGAGGAGGATGGCGGGACGCGCGCCGCCCTGGCTGATCTGGGGGTGCGGTTGACGCTCCTCGCCCCGGGGGAGGGGACCTTCTCCGATCGGGACACGGCCCAGGCGGAATTGCAGGGACCGGCCGACGCCTTCGCGGAGACGGCGCAGATCTTCGCGCCGGCTCTCAAGCGCGCCCTGGGGGATGCCTCGTCGACTCCGACGCCCCGGGCGACCGGCCCGCCGGAGCGCGCGCTGCAGATCCTGGCCGAGGCGATCTCCCCGGCCGAGACGCCGGCCGGCCCTCCCCCATCCGCGCCCCCCGCGATCAGCATCGCGCTGGTCTCCCCCTATGGCGCGCCCGCGACGCGATCGCTCCTCGCAAGCCTCGTCCCCGCGGGCGCGGCGCCGGTCGCAACGGCCGGGAAGGGGGAGGCGTGGCGATCGGCTTTGCCGGCCGGCCGCCGGGAGGAGACGATCCCCGGCATCGCCCAGGGGCGGCTGCTCATCGCCCTCCCCGGCAACGCCGAGGACAAGGAGGCGCTCGCGGCGCTGACCTACATCCTGCACCATGCCTACAGCGGCCGGCTGGGGGTGAAGGCGATCGCGGAGATGGGGCTGGTCTACGAGATGGAGAGCGAGGCGGTGACGCGGGGCGAGCCGCTCCTCTACGTCACCATGGGCGCGGAGCCTCAGTCCCTGCCGCGGCTCGAGGCGGCGCTGACCGAGGTCCTCGATCGGACAGCCACCACCCTGACCGAGCGGGAGGTCGCGGAGTACCGCTCGTTCGCCGCCGGGGATCTCGTCGTGCGCCTCGCGGACCCCGAGAAGGCGGCGCGCCTCTACGGCGCGGCGCTCCTGAGGGGGGAGGACCACACCGGCCCGCGCGCCGGCGTCGAGCGGGCCCGCGCCCTCACCACCGGGCGCGTCGCGGCCCTGGCCCGCGCGGCGCTCGACCCGGCCCGGCGCCTGACGGTCGTCGTCACCCGGCCGGCCACCGGTTCGCCCTGAGGGCAGGGACGGCGCGCTGCCGATGGAGACCGCGGGACTGGATCTGATCGAGACGGAGGGCGGCTGCCGGATCCTGCTGCGGGTCAACCCGGCGGGCCACCGGGACCGGATCGCCGGTCCTTACGGCTCCCGCCTGAGGGTGACGGTGGCGGCCGCGCCCGAGCGGGGCCGCGCCAACGACTCGGTCATCCGTCTGCTCGCCTCGGCCCTGGGTCTCCCGCCCTCCCGCCTGTGGCTGGTCAGCGGGGCCCGGAGTCAGGACAAGGTGGTCCAGGTGGACGGCTGCTCCGCCGCCGACCTGCGACGACGTCTCGAGGCGCTCGCCGACTGAGCCGCCCACCCCGAGGCACCGCCGCGATTGGGGCTCCGGCGGCCTGTCAGGGGGCCGTGCAGACCAGGGAATCGAGCCCGCCGCCGCCGAAGCCGCCCGATCCGCAGGAGTCCTCCGCCCGCGTCAGGTAGTAGTAGCCGTCCCCCGGAGGTGGATCGGCGCGCGTGTCGTTGTACGCCGCCGGAACGAGGTCCGCCGCGAGGCAGGAGGTCGAGGCGGGAAGGCCCGCGCTACGCAGGCTCGACAGGCTGCCGCTCGCGACGTCGTATCGCACGCCGGGCCCCGTCTGCGTCGCCTGCGGGTCCCACGTCAGCGAGGCCGGATCGACACCCGTCACCGCCAGGTTGAGCACCTCGCCCGGGGGGGCGAAGGCCGAGGCATCGCCGGAGTTGCAGTCGTCGCCGTTGAGGTGACCGTCGAGATCCCGGTCGGCGCCGAGACGAACCCCCTCGGTCAGGCCGGCGCAGAGAAAGGTGAGCGGCGCCGCGGCCCCCTTGCGGAGATCGGCCGTCGAGACCTGGGTCTCCCCGGCGACGTCGGTCGTCCAGAGACCTCCCGCGCCGATCCCGCCGTCGAGGTAGAAGGTGCGCAGTCTCCCCCCGCTCGTCGCCGCGGCGACCAGCTCGCAGTGGCGGGCCGGATCGGCCAGGTTCCCGAGCCGGACCAGGTCCGACAACAGCGTCTCCTGCGCCGGCGTCCCGGTCGGAGGGACGCCGGGCGGCAACGTGAGGTTACGTCCCACCGACGGCTTGATGTTCGTCGGGAAGTGGACCAGAAAGAGAGTCAGGTCTCTCACCTGCGCGGCGTTCAGGCTGAAGACACCGGCCGACAGGAAGGTGCCGAGGTCGGGGATCGAGCCGTCGTGGATGAAGCCGAAGCCGGTCTTCGCGTCGGGGGGGCTCCCGGTGGTGCCGAACCTCGGGCCGAATTTCTCGTACAGGTTTCGCAGGTGAGGGACCTTGAGATCGCTGTGCGGCGAGCCGTCGGCGTTGCCGTTGAAGATCGCCGCCTTCGCCGTCTGCGGGTCTCCGGGGTTGATGCCGCCCAGCTTCCCGCCGGTCGTCCCGAACGGGTGTTGGTGGCACGAGGCGCATGGCCGGCCGCCGTCCGAGGCGAAGGTATCGAAGAGGATCTCGCCGTTGCGCGGATTGCCGGTGAACGGGTTGCCGGGGATCGTCACGGGGACGTTCGGAAGCGTGTCGTCGAGGTTCCGGTAGGGGTTGGGCGGCAGATTGATCGCCAGCGCGAACTGCCGGTAGAGCTCCATCTGATCGCCGGTCAGCCCCGCCGGCTCGCCGTTGATCGGGCCGATGTCCCTGGCGCCCATCAGCGAGACGAACGCCTTGTTGAAGGCGTTCATCGTGCCGCGGTCGCCGCGCCAGTGCAACGGCTCGAGCATGCCGCGCAGCGTCTGCGTCGCCATGGGTCCCTTCTGCGGATCGAACCCGAGGTGCGAGGTGCAGGGGGGCCCGACGGGCCCCGGCGGCTCGAAACCGAAGGCCGCGCAGCGGACGTTGTCCCCCGGGGTGTTGTAGGGGACGAAATTCCCCTCCGGGTTGCCAAGATCCCAGGCCAGTCCGTCCTTGTCGCCCGAGACGTGGCAGGAGGAGCAGGCGGCGTCGCCGTGCCCCGAGGTGTCGATGCCATCGTAGAGCAGGCGCCGGCCGTCGCGCACCTTCGTCGGGCCCGGGTCATGCAGCGGCAGCTCCCCGATCTTCGTCAGCGTCGCGGCGTTCACCACGGCGATCGAGTTCGAGAAGCGGTTCAGGACGTAGAGCCGGTTCAGACCTTCCTGAAGCGCCACCCCGGTCGGCCCCTCTCCGACGACCACCGCGTCCGGGGTCGCCCGATCGCGGCCGAAGATGCAGGGGCCCGACAGGCACGCGCCATCGACGCGGAACAGCTTGCGCGAGCCGATGGCGGTCAGGTAGGCGGAGGTGCCGGCGCCGTTCCAGACCATCATGCCGGGCTGTGAGAGGCTCGCCTGGCGCTCCGCCAGGTTGGTCGCCGGGTCGCTCTTCCGGTCGATGTGCGTGTTGAGATCGACGAGGGTGACGGAGTAGCCGGCGGCGGGGTCGACGACCGCCAGGCGGTTGTCGACCATGTGCCCCTGCACCCCGAGCGGATGCTCGAAGCGGACGAAGTTGAGAGCCTCGGTGTGCGGCACGTAGATGCGGCCGTTCGCCGGGTTGACCGACACCTCGAATAGCGTCGTTCCGAGATGGTCGACCTGCCGGTCGAGGCTCGCCGGCGTGGTGGCGTTCCCCGGGTCGATGACGAACAGGTCGTGGTCCGGCAGCCGGAAGGGCAGGCAGTTGGTCCAGTCCTGTCCGCCCGGGTCGACCCACTTCCCCGCGGCCGGGTCGTACCGCACGATCAAGCCGACTTTCGGCACGCCGTCGGACGGGTCGGTGAGCGTCTGGTTGCGCGCCATGCCGTCGGGGAGCGGCGGGTAGGCGGCGGCACCGGTCGGCGGGCGCGTCCCGACGCAGGCGATGCTGTTCAGGCCGAGATCCGTGAGGCGCGCGGCGACGAGGCCCGGGTTGTTGGCGGCCACGACGTTGGCGTTGATCACCGTCGTCTGATTGCCGGAGTCGAGGACGACCGCATAGACCCGGCTGCCGTCCCTGGAGACCGCCAGGGCCCGGGTGTCGCTGCCGAAGAGACCGAGCGATTGCGGCGGCTGCGACAGGTCGGAGAGGCCGAAGACCTTCACCGCGTCTTCCCGGGAAACCGCCACGAACGCCTTGCCGGCGGCGAAGACGACGTCGGTCGGCTCGTCGCCGACCGGCAGGCTCCGCACCACGGTGCCGAGCACGAGATCGACGATGCTGATCGAGTCGGACAGGTGGTTGACCACCCAGGCCTCCCGATCGTCACGCGCTCTGACGGTCACCGGCTCCAGCCCGACCGGGATCGACCCCTGCGGCGACAGGCGGCCGTCCGGCTCGACCGTGAAGACCTCCAGCCGGGCATCCGGGGTGTTGATCGCCAGGAGGCGCCCCCCCGACGGGGTCAGGGCGATCGGGTGCACGTGGGATGACTCGAAGTTGACGTACTCCGCCCGCGCCGGCCGGACCAGCAGCCCCCCGATGATGAGGAGCGCTCCTATCGGCGGCACTGTCAGGCGGAACCTGCGCCCGGCGGCCGGACTTCGGGTTTGATACATGGAGAGTGCCTTTTATGTCGATGAGGCTATAAGATCCGGCCCCGGAATGTACGTCGATCCCCGAAGGTCCACAAGTATGAAGACCCACACCGGGTCTGCAACCGTGCAGCACGGCCCGGGATGACGCCGGGACCGGGCCGTCGCGCGCGGGCCGGGGCCTTCGTCGCCCCCCTCCTCCTGATCGCTTCCGGAGCGCTCCTCCCGCCGGCCCTCGGCCAGGAGACGGTCGATCCATCGCCGCCCCCCGTGTCGGATGTCTATCCGATCATCGCCTCGATCCGCATCGAGCGCGAGGACGTCTTCGACCTGACCCACCGGGAGGACCGCCACTTTCCCTACACCCTCGCCAATCGCCTGCACGTGGTGACGCGCGAGGCGGTGATCCGCCGCGAGCTGCTGTTCACCGAGGGAGAGCCGGCGGACCCGAGGGTCCTGTACGAAACCGAGCGCAATCTGAGACGCCTCGGATTCATTCATCCCAACTGCCGGGTCGAGAGCCGGCCGCGGGACGACGGCCGGGTCGATATCGTGGTCCATACGCGCGACTCCTGGACGACGAGACCCGAATTCTCCCTCCGGCGGGAGGGGAACAGGACGACCGGCCGCGCCGGCCTGCACGAGGGGAACCTCGCCGGCCGCGGCAAGAACTTCGAGTTCACCTTCAAGCGGGACCTCGATCGCACCTCGGACGGTCTCCTCTATTCCGATCCGCGTCTTCTGGGCACGCGCTGGTCGTTGGACGCCAGCCACTTCAGCCGCTCCGATGGCCTGCTCTATGGGTTCGATCTGGAGCGCCCCTTCTTCTCGCTTCTGACCAAGGCGGCCGGTGGGGTCGGCGGCACGCACTTCTCGCAGGTGACCACGCTGCGCGTCGACGGTCACGACGCTCCCGGTTTCCGGCAGGTGCACACCGAGGCCCTGCTTCACTACGGACGCGCCCTGGCGGCCGGCTACGAGCGGGCGCAGCGGTTGGACCTCAGCCTTTCCCTGAAGGACGACCGCTTCGAGGTGGAGCCGGGTGAGCCGCCGCTGGCCGCGGTGAAGCCGGTGGGGGGAGCCGACCTCATCGCCCTTCCCGTCGACCGGCGCTTCCGGATCCTGGGGGTCGAGTATCTCGACCAGCGAGTCGGGTTCGAGAAGGTGAACTACCTCGACAGGTTCGATCGTTACCAGGACATCA
>DASTNM010000239.1:0-2050 GCA_035762745.1 Candidatus Polarisedimenticolia bacterium | reverse complement strand
GGGCGGTGCGACGGCCGGCGCGCCCTCGGGGGGCGGCGCCTCGGCGGCGCCCTCCTCCGCCGGCGCGGGCTCGCCCGCCTGGGCGCGCGCCTCCTGCTCGGCCGCCTCCTCCTCGCTCGGCACCTCGGAGACGCCGGTGGCGTGCTCGCCCTCGGTGAGCTCGAACTCCTCGGAGAAGTCGGGATCGCCGTAGACGTCGCCGACGTACAGGAAGGCGGCCTTCTCGAGGCCGATGTCCACGAAGGCGGCCTGCATGCCCGGGAGGACCCGGACCACGCGCCCCTTGTAGATGTTCCCGACGATCCCCTTCTCGCGCTTCCGCTCGAGGTAGTACTCGTGGATCGTCCCGTTCTCGACGAGCGCGACGCGCGTCTCCGCGCCCGCGGCGTTGATCACCAGGATGTTCTTGTCGGCCATGACGGACCCCTCTCCCTCCGGGCCCATGGCGCGGGGGGAGCGAGGCCGGCCTCGATGGCTGACCGCGATCGCAGGCCGTCCGGCGGGGCCGGACGGAACGGATCATGTTCGGAGCACGTGCTCACGAATTCGCTACCCTTCGCGCCGGGCGGCCGCGCGGCTCGCGGCCCTTGGACCCGGGGCTATGAATCGTTGACAGCTCAGGCATCGAGGTAGCGAGGCGCGCGCGGCTGGCCAGGTGGCCCTTCCCGCTCGGTCCTCGCCAGGCTCACGCCCTCCTTCAGAACCTTCACTCCCAGGGGTGGTCCGGCCTCGTCGCCGAAGATCGCCGCCAGCACCTCGGCTGGTCGTGCGCTCCCGGATGGATCCACCCGCAAGCTGAACGCGACCCGGTCCGGCGCTTCGACGCCGACGTGGGTCACTATGTCCTTGAGATCTATCTCTCTTTGCTTCCGTCCTGCAATCTTCTGGTGGCGCTTCCGGTCCTTGTTCTTCCGGGTCGGTGCCCGGTGGACCACCGATCGCTCCTGCGCCAGGAAGGCCTCGACCCGCTCGGCGAGCCGGCCCTCGTCCCACGCTTCTGTAGGGAATACGGCTACATAGTGCATGGCGCGGAGCGACTCGCCGATGGTCGAAGCCCCCGAAGGGAGGGGTTCCACCGACTCCAGGGACAACCCCTCCGGGAGCTCCGGCGCGAGCCGCGCGGCGACCTCCCCGGCCTCCATCGACCCCACGAGCTCGAGGTCGATGAGCTCGCAGCGGCTCTCGATCCCGACCGAGAGGGCCGGGCCGAAGGAGACCTTGGGCTTCGGGTGGTACCCCTGGCTGAAGGCCATGGGCAGCCGCGCCCGCCGGAAGGCGCGCAGGAGCGCGTGCATCGTCTCGAGGTGGGACAGGGCCACGAGCCGGCCGGTCTTGGCGTAGCGGAGCCGCACGTGGGTCCGGAGCGGCGACGGGGGCGGGCGCGGCGGCGCCGCCGGGGCCCGGAGGTAGTCCTCCGGGAGGTGGACGCGGTTCTTCACGACCTCGTGATCGCAGGCGCCGCAGTTCGTGCACGGGGCGAGGACGCAGTCCGGCACCTCGGCGAGGTTGCGCGCCTGGAGGAGCTGCTTCTGCAGGTAGGCCTTGGTGACGCCGCAGTCGATGCGGTCCCAGGGGAGCACCTCGTCGAGGCGGCGGCGCCGGTGGGCGAAGAAGTCGAGCCCCACGCCGTGCACCCGCTCGCACTCGGCGAAGGCGGCGAGCCAGCGATCCTCGTCGAACCACTCGGTCCAGCCGTCGAGCCGCTGCCCGGCCCGGTAGGCGTGGAGCACCGCGGTGCCGACCCGGCGGTCGCCGAGCGCGAGCGCCCCCTCGATGGAGGACTGGCGCGAGTCGTGGGGCTTGAACTGGATGGCGCCGTGGCGGCCGCCCAGCGCGGCGGTGATGAGCGCCTGGCGCCGGCGGGTCTCCTCCGGCCGGATCATGGGCTCCCACTGGAAGGGCGTGAAGGGCTTGGGCACGAAGGTGGAGGCGCCGAGGTGGATGGCCGCCGAGCCCTGCCCCTTGGGCAGCACCCGGCGCGCCGCCGCCAGGCACCGCTGGGCGAGCAGCGCGATGGCGGTGACGTCCTCGTCGCGCTCCTCCGGCAGCC
>DASTNM010000238.1:0-2028 GCA_035762745.1 Candidatus Polarisedimenticolia bacterium | reverse complement strand
ACCAGGTCGCGGTGGAGCGCCCTGGCCAGGTGGAAGAGGCTCTTCACGTCGCGGGCGAGGCGTGGTCTCCAGTCGTCGAACGGCGCATGGAGCGCCGCGTCGACCGGCCGCGCCGGCAGGAGATGGATGAGGCCCGCGACGGCTCCCTGCCTGCGGCGCACCAGCTCGACCAGCTCTTCGACCCCCGCCTCGTCGGTCAGGTCGGCGGTGTAGAGACCGGCGCCGGTCTCGGCCGTCGGTCCGCCGTGCCGCACTCGGGCGACCCGGGCGCCGCGTGCCACGATCAGGTCGGCGAAGGCCTCCGCCAGGCCGGTCTCGTCATCGGTGACCAGGAGGAGGCGATCGGCCACCGGCGACGGGCCGGGGACGGGGGAGGGCGCCTCGACCGCATGGCACAGGAAGCGGGGGACCGGTTCGGCGAAGTCGTCGGTCGCCGGGCCGCTGGTCGAGGCAGCCTCCGCGTCGATGGGGGTCCCGGGTGCCCGGACCCCGGGCCGTGGCGCCACGACCGGCGTCCCCTCAGTCGCCAGCGTGAGAATGCCGCGGAGGGTTTTCATCCGCGTGAGGGATTCCATCGCGCCCTGCAGGCGCTCCTGGACCTTCCGAGGACAGACACGCTGGAAGGCGCCGAGGATCTCGACCCTCTTGATCGAGTCGATCCCGAGGTCGGCCTCGATATTCAGGTCGAGATCGATCATCTCAGGCGGATACCCGGTCCTGTCGCCGACGATGGCCAGGAGCCGCGGCGTCAAATCGTCCCCCGGTGCCACGGGGCAGGAGCGCGGGCCGTCGACCTCGCTCACCGGGGCGGGCGTCGGCAGAAGAGCGTCGCCGCCGCCCGGCTCCGGGGACGGAGCGGCGGCCGCCTCAAGATCGGGCGCCGGCGCAGCGAGACCGGCCGCCGGCCCGACTCCGTCGGCAGATCTCCCCGCGAAATAGGCCTGCATCACCGTCTTCTGGGTGTCGAGGAAGCGGTTCATCAGCTGCTGGAACTGCACGATGATCTGGGTCGAGGGGTCGTCGGCCGGGGGCGGAGTGGCCGGCGGGAGCCGGACGTCGTCGGCCGGCTGGCGCGCACCGCTCGAGGCGGGCGCGACGGGGACCGGGGCCTCGCGGGCCACACCGGCCCCGGGCGCGGTCGGCCTCTCGACCGTCGCGTCGACCGATCGCGGCTGATTGATCGGCCGCGCCGACCCGCCGTTGACGAGCCAGGTTGTGGGGGAGAGCGGCGTGGCCCGGACATCGATCTGAAGGTCGGCGAGGTTGAGCTCGCGGACCTCCCGCCCTTCGAACAACCGGTCGAGGTCGATGGCGACCCCGTGCGCCGCCAGCTGCCCGAGAAGGTGCTGGATCTGCGTCAACCCGGGCCGGCCCGGAACGTCGGAGGCGACCGCCAGGTGCGGCCTCTCCCCGAGGATTTGCTGCGCCAGGCCGGTCAGAACGTTCTTCGGCCCGGCCTCGACGAAGAGGCGGGCCCCCGCCCGGTGCATCGCCTCCACCTCGTCGGCGAAGCGCACCGGGCTGACGAGGTGGTCCGCCAGAAGCGCCACGAGCGCCTGCGGATCGCGGGGGTAAGGAGCCGCGGAGGCGTTGGCGTAGACCTCGATCCGCGGCGCCTCGAATTCGACTTGCGCGAGGACGGCGGCCAGCCGATCGCGGGCCGGTGCGATGACCGGGGAGTGGAAGGCGCAGGCCACGGGGAGGCTGCGCGCCTCGACGCCCTGGCCCTTCAGGCGCTCGACCGCCTGGCGGATTCCCTCGCGCGTCCCGGAGATGACGGTCTGCCGGGGCGCGTTGAGGTTGGCGATCCAGGTTTCGGCCACCGACTTGAGGATCTCGGCGACGCGCTCCGCCCCCTCGGGGACCGCGGCCATCGTGCCGAGATCCTGGCGCGCCGCCTCGAGGATCGATCGACCCCGGGCGTTGGAAAGGAGCGCCAGGGTCTCCGCGTCGAACACACCGGCGGCGCACAGCGCCACGTACTCACCGTAACTGTGTCCTGCAAGCATGTCGGGCCGCACGCCGAGG
>DASTNM010000237.1:0-13733 GCA_035762745.1 Candidatus Polarisedimenticolia bacterium | reverse complement strand
GACAACTCACAGCTTTCGCGCTACGAACGGGGGAAGTGCTATCCCTCTTTCGACAAGCTTTGTCTCCTGGCCAACATTTTCAACGTGCCGATCCAGAATTTCTCGGACGTTCTCGATCTCGAGCGGATCGAGGAGTTCCAGCCGGACACAAGGAAGACCTACGAGGATCTGAGAAGCGAAGCGAACCGCGAATGGGACCAGGGGAACTTCACTCGAGCCTACGCCGTCTACGAGACCGCGCTGGCCCGTTTGGAGGATCGTGGCGAAGGGGAGATCGACCCCGACCTTCTGGCTCGCGCCCGTTACAACCTGGCGCGGACGCTTCTCAGGATGGGAAAGATCAGCCTGGCCGAGACCGAGTTGCGGGTGATCCTGCGGCGGCACAGGGAGATCTCTCCTGCCACCATGTCGCTCGTGCTTCTCGGGCTGGCCGCGGCCCACGACGAGCGCGGTGACCGCTACCTGGCGCTGCTCGAGGCCGAGAAGTGTCTGGGTATTGCACGGACGGCCGGCAATGTCGAGTATGAAGGACATGCGTTGCACGCCATCGCCCGCACACATTTCGTCGAAGGGGAGTATGCCAGGGCGATCGAGAGCTTCCGCGAGGCGCGCGCGCTGCTCGAGGGCCGGGCCGCCCCGTACGACCTGACCCTCATGAGGGTCAACATCGGCTTCTGCCACGCCATGGTCGGCAAGGTTGATCGAGGCCTCAGGGAGCTCAAGGAAGCGCTGCAGGTGTCGCTCAAAGAGGGCTTCCGCCGCTGCTCGGCCTACGCCCTTCTTTATTTGGGACAGATCCATCTCATGAAGGACGATCCCAAGAAGGCCCGGGAGTACTTCGAGGAATCCGAGCTCATGGCCCATGGCGGCGAGGAGCGCTTCGTCGACATCCTGTTCCAGACCGCCTACCACCTCTGGGACATGGCCCGCAAGGGTGGGAACCAGGTGCAGGACAAGGTCTACTTCGGCCGACTCAAGTTCCTGCGCTCCCAGCTCGACCGGCACTTCATCGAGGTCGAAAGATTCGATCAGTTCATCGAGCAGGGGAAGGGTCGGGTGATGCCATGAGAACACCTGTCAGATTCAGGAGTCTTGCCCCCGCGCTGGCCCTGCTGATCGTCCCGGGGCTCATCTTCGCCGAGGTTTCGGTCAAGCTGAATCCCGATGGATCCTACCAGCGGACTCTCTTCCTGACCAGGGCCACGGGACGCTCGCAGATCATCTGGGGCCAGGTCCGGGCCCGACTGCCGCAGGCGCAGATCCTGAACCCGCTGGGAGACAATCTTGGCGACCTGGCTCCGATCATCCGCACGAACCCCGCCAGCCGGCTGCCATGGGTCTTCTGGTCGATGAACATCGCCAACCAGAAGAGGATCGGGTTCTCGTTCTGGTCGGGTCGAACCTGGACGACTCCGATGCCAGTGGCCACCGCGGCCGATCCGTACTTCCTGGATCAGCTCGATCCGGATGCTGTCTTCGACCAGGCGGGCGTTCCCTACCTGGTCTGGTGGACCGCCTCTCCGATCGCGAGGGTCTACTTCAGCACGCTGGTCCGCGGCCGCTGGAGTCCTCCCATGCCGATGAGCGGCAGCGGGGTCGACAGTCGCAAGCCGACCATAGCGATTCGGGGCACGAGCGTCGTGATCACTTACCAGACGCCTGCCGGCCGCGCCTCGACAGTCTACGAGACGGCGATCCTCTTGGACAGCGCCAGCAAACTGATGGACGGCCCCACGCCGCCGGGGAACAGTGGCGGGGGAGACGGCGGGCAGGGGGGAGACTCCGGTGGCGGGGACGACACACCCTTGATTAGAAGATAAAGCAGGGCGCGTCGCGAACAGCGCAGACCCGGCCCCGTCGGGGCCGGGTCTTCTTTTTTGTTCCGCAGGCTCCTCTCAGGACGCGGTCGGCTCGGGGCGGGATGGAGCCTCGGTCGGCGGTATGGCGGAACCGGCCGCCCCTTCGTGTCGCGCCAGCCTCAGGCGCGGCGTGTCGACCTCCTCCTCCAGCCTTCCCATCTGTCTACGGAGCTGGCGGTTGGTGATGCGAATCTTGATCCCGTCGATCACCCCGATGATGCAGGCGAAAGCCGTTCCGAAAAGGGCCGCCGTGGCGATGACCGCTCCCATCGGGACCGGCCCCAGCTGCCAGAAGACCAGATCCACGATGACATCGCCGCCGTTGTAGACCCCGACGACGAAGAGGATGATGAAGAAAATGAAGACCACCAGGTAAACCAAGATGTTCAACGCGACCTCCTTTCCCCGGCACTGCGCCGAGTCCCTGGTGCACCGCCGTTCTCCGGGTCGTCGAACCAGGCGAGCACCTCCGCCCACTTCCCCTGGGCCTTCAGGATCGCGTCGATCACCTCGCGAATCGCGCCGCGGCCGCCGGCGGCCCGGGTGACGAAGCGGACCCGGCGCAGGACCTCCGGGTGGGCGTCGGCCACCGCGACCGGCATCCCGACCCGCAGCAGCACCGGAAGGTCCACCAGGTCGTCCCCGATGTAACAGACCTGTGCGTCGCTCAGCCGCAGGCGCCGCAAGATCCGGAGGTAGGCCTGCCGCTTGTCCCTGACCTTGAGGTGCACTTCATCGATCCGAAGCTCCTCGGCGCGGCGGAGCACCGCTCCGCTCGACCGTCCCGAGAGCAGCCCGGTGCGCAGGCCCGCCCTCCGGGCAATCCAGAGCCCCACGCCGTCCTGGGCGTCGAAGGTCCTGGCCTCGCGGTCGCTGTCAATGAAGGAGATGCCGCCGTCGGTCATCACACCATCGACGTCCATCAGCAGCAGGGCGATGCGGCGTGCCCGCGGGCGCAAGGGTGTCCGGCAGCGCATACGTCGACCCTCGGGGATCCTCAGAACAGCTGCGTGCGCCAGAGATCGTGGATGTGCAGGACACCCTCGACCCGCCTGGACTCGTCGACGACGACGAGAGAGGTGATCTTGCGGGCCTCGAGGAGGCTGAGGGCCAGCGCAGCCAGCTCGTTCCGGCCGATCGTCGCCGGTGCGCGGGTCATGGCATCGTCGACCTTCAACGACAGAAGGTTTTCCCCGCGTCCCAGAACCCGGCGCAGGTCGCCATCGGTCAGCACGCCCGCCAGGCGACCCTCGGCGTCGACCACGCAGGTCATGCCGAGTCTCTTCTCGGTCATAGCGCGGATCGCCTCGCCCATCGGCGAGCCCGCCAGCACTCGCGGAGTGGCCTCTCCCGCGTGCATCAGATGTCCCGCGGTCAGGAGTTTGCGCCCCAGGCGGCCTCCAGGATGCAGGCGCGCGAAATCGTGCAGCGTGAAGCCGCGCGTCTCGACCAGGGCCATGGCCAGCGCATCGCCCAGCGCCAGGGCGGCCGTCGTGCTGGCGGTCGGGACGAGCCCTAGGGGCGAGGCCTCCGAAGCGATGCCGACATCGAGGTTGATGCGGGCGTGGCGCCCGAGGCTCGAGTCCCGGTTCCCGGTCATCGCGATCAACGTGACGTCGAGGCGTTTGAGCAGCTCCAGCAGCCGCAGGAGCTCCTCGGTCTCGCCACTGTAGGAGATCGCCAGGACGACGTCACCCTTCACCACCATCCCGATATCGCCGTGCACGGCCTCCGCCGGGTGCATGAAGAGAGCCGGCGTGCCGGTGCTCGTGAGCGTGGCGGCGATCTTGGCGCCGATCAGACCCGACTTGCCCATCCCCGTGACCACGACGCGCCCCTTGCAGCCGTGCAGTGTCTCGACGGCCCGGTCGAAGCCCGCGTCGAGACGGGGGATCAGATCCATGATGGCGCGTGCCTCGATCTCCAGGACCTGGCGGGCGATGTCGCGTGGCATCAGCCCTCCCGTACCAGGGCGTCGATGGCGCGCACGGCGCTCAGCAGCGGCTCGACCGAAGCGAGCGGCAGGGCGTTGGCGCCGTCGCTCTTCGCCGCGGCGGGGTCGTCGTGGACCTCGCAGAACAGCGCGTCGATCCCGACCGCGGCGGCGGCCCGCGCCAGGTGGGGAATATAGAGAGGCTCGCCACCCGAACGGTCCCCCTGGCCTCCCGGCAGCTGCACGGCGTGGGTGGCGTCCATCACCACGGGGAAGCCGAAGCCGCGCATCACCACGAGCGAGCGGAAGTCGACCACCAGGTTCTGGTAGCCGAAGGTGGTGCCCCGCTCGGTCACGAGGACCCTGTCGTTGCCGGCGGCGCGCACTTTCTCGATGCCGAGACCGATGTCCCAGGGGGCCAGAAACTGCCCCTTCTTGATGTTGACGGGTCGTCCGGTCCGGCCGGCCGCGGTCAGGAGATCGGTCTGACGGCAGAGGAAGGCGGGGATCTGGAGGATGTCGATCACCTGCGCCGCCACCTCCGCCTGCTCCGGTTCGTGGATGTCGGAGAGGACCGGCACCCCGACTTCGCTCTTCACGAGCTTCAAGATGCGCAGCCCCTCGCGCAGCCCGGGGCCACGGAACGACGCGCCCGACGATCGATTGGCCTTGTCGAACGACGACTTGAAGATGTAGGGGATACCGACCCGCCGCGTGATCTCGAGGAGGGCCTTCGCCAACCGCAGGGCATGCTCCTCACTCTCGATGACACAAGGGCCGCCGATGAACGCGAGCGGGGCACCTCCGCCGATCGCCAGATCGGGGTTGATCTCGATCCGGCGCGTCCGGCCCGGGCCGGGCTCAGCGCTGGGTCTGCCGGAACCGCTTGCAGGCACCGATGAAGCTCCTGAAGAGGGGATGCGGGAGCATCGGTTTCGACTTGAATTCGGGATGGAACTGACAGGACAGGAAGTAGGGGTGTTCGGGGATCTCCACGATCTCCACAAAGCGCCGATCGGGCGTCTGCCCCGTCACTTTGAGACCGTGTTTCTCCATCTCCTCCATGTAGGAGCGGTTCACCTCGTAGCGGTGGCGGTGCCGCTCGCTGATCTCCGTCCGGCCGTACGCCTGGTGGGCGAAGCTGCCCGGCTCGATGACACAGGGCCACTTGCCCAGCCGCATGTTGCCGCCCATCTGCTCCACGCCCTCGAGCTCGCGCAGCTTGTAAATGACCGGGTGGGGGTTCGAGGAATTGAACTCTGCGGAGTCGGCATCCTTCAGGCCGCACACGTTGCGGGCGAACTCGATCACCGCGCACTGCAGGCCCAGGCAGATCCCGAAGAACGGGATGCGACGCTCGCGTGCATGTCGGATCGCCTCCAGCATCCCGGACACACCGCGGATCCCGAACCCCCCCGGCACGAGAATGCCGTGACAGGGGCGGACCGCCTCCTCGAGCTGGCCGTCGCTCAGATTGTCGGCTTCAATCCAGCGCAGCCTGACGCGGGCGTCGTTGCCGATGCCGCCGTGGTGCAGCGCTTCGGTGAGGCTCTTGTACGAGTCTTCGTAGGTGGCGTACTTGCCCACGATCCCGACCACCACCTCGCCATCCTTCGGAGCCTTGATGCGCTCCACCATCTGGACCCAGTCGTCGATGTTCTTGTCACGGTACGGCAGGTCCAGCATCTTGAGGAGGATCGCATCGAGACCTTCCTTGGCCAGCACCAGAGGCACTTCGTAGATCGTCTCGACATCCTTGGCGGTGATCACCGCCTCCTCGGGCACATTGCAGAACAGGGCGATCTTCTTCTTGATCTCCTTGGGAATGAACCTGTCGGTCCGGCACAGGAGGACGTCGGGTTGAATTCCGATGGCTCGCAGGTCGCGCACCGAATGTTGGGTCGGCTTGGTCTTGAGCTCGCCCGCGGTGCCGATGTACGGGACCAGAGTCAGGTGGACGAACAGGGCGTTGGAGCGCCCGGCCTCCAGGCGGAACTGCCGGATCGCCTCCAGGAACGGCAGCGATTCGATGTCGCCGACCGTGCCGCCGATCTCGACGATCTGGATATCGACGCCTTTCGAGACCCTGCGGATCGCCTCCTTGATCTCATCGGTGACGTGGGGGATCACCTGCACCGTGCCGCCCAGGTAATCGCCCCGGCGCTCCTTGGCGATCACCTGCTCGTAGATTTTGCCGCTGGTGAAGTTGTGGTCGCGCGTGCAGACGGTCGACGTGAAACGCTCGTAATGGCCCAGGTCGAGATCCGACTCCACGCCGTCCTCGGTGACGTAGACCTCTCCGTGCTGGTAGGGGCTCATGGTGCCGGGGTCGACGTTGAGATACGGATCGAACTTCTGGAGCGTGACGCTGAAGCCCCGGGACTCCATCAGACGACCGATCGATGCCGCCGCGAGCCCCTTGCCCAGGGACGACACCACGCCGCCCGTGATGAAGATGTACTTGGTCGGCACGCGCACCTCCTCAGGAAGAGGCTAAGAGAGCCTTCTCGACCGCGACCACGTCGGCGGGCGTGTCGACCCCCAGGTATCGACCGCGGGCATCGAGAACCCGGATTGACCGCCCCCGCTCCAGGGCCCGCAACTGCTCCAGCCCCTCGATCCGCTCCAAGGTCCCGGGGCTCCACGAGGCGAATTCCGACAGGAAGCGGGCGCGGTAAGCATAGATCCCGACGTGACGGCGCCACGCCGCCGCCGCTGCGCCCGGCGGGTGATTCGCGACCCCTGCGAACCTCGAGCAGGGGATCGGGGCACGGGAAAAATAGAGCGCACGTCCCGCGCCGTCGCACACGATCTTGACGACGTTCGGATCGCGGAAAGCCTCCTCATCCCGTATCGGCTCGGCCAGCGTCGCCATGTCGATAGCCGGGTCGCCGGCGAGACATTCCACGAGTCGATCGACGTCGGACGGCTCCAGCAAGGGCTCGTCCCCCTGGATGTTGACGAAGAGATCGGCCGGGACACGCCGTGCGACCTCGGCCAGTCGATCCGTCCCTGAGGGGTGATCGGGCGAGGTCATGAGCGCTTCACCGCCAAACCCCTGCACCAGCCGCACGATGCGCTCGTCCTCGGTGGCCACGAGCAGCCTTGCCAGAAGGCGGGCGCCGCGCGCCCGCTCGTAAACATGTTCCACCAGCGGTTTGCCACCGATGAGAGCGAGAGGCTTGCCCGGGAAGCGCGACGAGTGGAAACGGGCTGGGATCACACCGACAGCACGCATCGCCGCCTTCGGAGAGTTCGATCGCCCGGGACGGCATCTTAGCCCACGCCCCTCCGGCAAGTCAAAATGATTCTTCCCTGGACAGGAAGGCGGCGGATGCTAATATTCACACTGCACGGCATGCGACGCCCGGCGACCGGCACGAAGAGGGTTGGCCGCATCCGTGATGGAGGGCGCTCTGATGCCAGGCGAGGTCGAAAGAAATCTGGAGTCCCTGGGTTACCGCCTGCCCGAGGTCGGCAAACCGCTCGGTTCGTACGTTCAGAGCGTGCGCTCGGGCAATCTCCTGTTCGTCTCCGGGAAGTTTCCCAAGGAGAACGGCAGGCTCAAGCACCTCGGAAAGGTGGGCCGCGAGATCACCGTCGAGCAGGGGATCGAGGCGGCGCGCCTCGCCGCCCTCAGCGTCCTGGCGACGACCAAGCAGGCGATCGAGGAGCTGGATCGGGTGAAGCGCGTGGTGCGGCTGGTCGGCTACGTGGCCGCCGCTCCGAGCTTCCTCGACGCCTTCGAGATCATGGAGGGCGCCTCCGAGGTCTTCGTGAAGCTTTACGGCGACCGCGGCAAGCACGCGCGCCTGGTCCTTGGAGTTCCCGAGCTGCCGCTGAACGCCTGCTTCCAGCTCGAGGCGATCCTCGAAGTCGAGTAGGGCGGCCGTGTGAACCTGCCCTTTCGGCAGCACATCCTCATCTGCACCGGACCCCGTTGCGGCAATGAGCGCAACTCCAACCGGGTGCGCAATGAATTCCGCAGGGAGTTCGTTCGTCAGGGGCTGCCGGCCTCCGTCAAGGAGACCCAGTGCATCTGCTTCGGGCTGTGCAGCTACGGACCGAACGTGATCGTCTACCCGGACGGCGTGGTCTACAGCGCCGTCAAGCCGCAGGACGTGGCTGAGATCGTCCGCGAGCACCTGACACGGGGCCGGGTGGTCGAGAGGCTGCTGTACAAGAAGAGAGAAGCTCCGGCGGCGGCCGAGGGGTCGGGGAATCCCACCGGACCGCAGGGTGAAGCGGACCCCGACAATGCGGGCGGCCCCGGTGGCGCCCCGGGTCCCGGTGGCTCGACCTCGCCCCCCTGACCCGAGCGGTCCGGGAGGGGGCCCAGGCCTGCCTCCCGGCCTCGGCGTATAATTCACTTCCGATGATACCTTCCAAGACTCGCCCCGCCGGGGACGGGATCCTCGTGGACCGCTTCGGGCGCGTCGCGCGCAGCCTGCGCATCTCGGTCACCGACCGTTGCAACCTCCGCTGCCTGTACTGCATGCCGGCAGGGGAGATCACCTGGTTCGGCAAGAGCCGGCTGCTCACCTACGAGGAGGTCCACCGGGTCGTGACGATCCTGGCGAGGCTCGGGGTCCGGGAGGTGCGTCTCACCGGGGGCGAGCCGCTCCTGCGCCACGACCTGCCGGTCCTGGCCCGCCTGATCGCGGGCATCCCCGGGATCGAGGACCTGACGGTCACGACCAACGGGCTCCTGCTCGGGGGTCAGGCCGCCGGCCTGCTCGCCGCCGGCGTACGCCGGTTCAACGTTCACCTCGACTCCCTCGATGCGGCGACCTTCGAGTCCGCCAGCCGGCGCGATGCGCTGGCGCAGGTCATGGAGGGCCTGGCAACCCTCGAGCGGCTCGGGGCGGTGCCGATCAAGGTGAATGTCGTCCTGATGCGCGGGGTGAACGATCACGAGATACTGGACTTCGCGGAGCTGGCGCGCCGCCGGCCCTATCAAGTCCGCTTCATCGAGCTGATGCCCCTGGGGGGCGGCGAAAGGTTCGAGATCGAGCGCCTCGTCCCGGGGCGCGAGGTGCGGCGCCGCGTCGAAGCGGTCCACCCGCTCGTGCCGGTGGGCCGGGACCGCCCCTCGGCCCCCGCCACCGTCTTCCGCTTCGCCGACGGGGTCGGGGACATAGGCTTCATCAACCCCGTCAGCGAGCCGTTTTGCGGCGACTGCGACCGGATCCGGCTGACGGCGGACGGCATGATACGCAACTGCCTGTTCGCGCGCTCGGAGACCGACATCAGGACGATCCTGCGCTCCGGCGGGACGGATACCGATCTGGCCGAGGCGCTGGGCCGGGCGGTGGCGGCCAAGGAGGCCGGCGGCTGCCTCGACCTGCGCCGCTATTACGAGGACCGGCTGCCGCGCAAGATGTGGCAAATCGGCGGCTGAGCCGGAGTCCGTCACCGGCGTCCTGCGCCGTCGCCTCGATGTGCTATCCTTCCCCGCCCCTGAGGAGACGGTGTTGGCGGGGATCGGCATCGCGACGGGTTTCTTCACCAGCATGGCGGCCGGCGTTCTCGGCGCGCTCCTGCTGGCGCCGTTTCAGGAGCTGCGGCGCTTCTTCTTCGCGCTCAACACGTCCCTGGCGTTTGCGTTTCTGAGCCTCTCGACCCCCTACCGCACGAGTCCCTTCGCGATCCTGGCGGGGCGACCGGCTGCGGGTGGGGCGGCCGAGGGGCTGGCGTCGCTGGCGGCGGGCCTCGCCCTCCTCCTGGTCATCGCTTACCTCGCCGCGCTCTACCGTCCCGCGGGAGGCGAGTGGCGCTCGCTTCTGATGGCCGCCACCACGGCGGCGCTGGTGGCCACGGCGGCCGACGGTTGGGTGGCGGCGCGCGGTGGGGGCGGCGCCTGGCTCTTCGGTGTGAACGCGCTGGCGGCGGCGGCGCTGCTCGGGTCGGTCATCGTCGGAATGATCCTGGGGCACTGGTACCTGGTCCGGCGACCGCTGGCCGCGAGTCACCTGGTCCGTTTCTCGGTCCTGTTCGGCTGGGCGGTAGGGGTGCGGGCGGCGCTCCTGGTTCTTGGTCTTGTGATCTGCGGACTCGAATCCCCTGACGGCGTGAGTGGCCTCTTTCGGAGAGTGGCGATGGAGCGGGCGGTTTTCTTCTGGCCGCGACTCCTCCTGGGGATCGTCGCTCCGGCCGTTTTCGCCTGGATGATCTACCAGACGGCCCGCATCCGCTCGACACAGTCGGCGACCGGCCTCCTCTACCTGGCGGTCATCCTGGTGCTGATGGGTGAGTTCCTGGCGCGCTTCCTGGCGGTGAAGGGGCCGTGGCCGATCTGATGTCGATCGCGTTCGTCTGCGACGGCTGCGACCGGCCGATCGCCCTGCGGATCGAGCGGCCCAGAGCGGGGATCGACTGCCCGGCGTGCGGCCGGTCTCACCTCCTGCGCGTGAACGAGGCGACGATCACTTCCGGCCGGATCGATCGCTGCCTGCGCTGCGGGCTCGATCGTCTTTATGTGCAGAAGGATTTCAACCGCAAGGTGGGGCTCGGGATCTTCGTCCTCGCGGCGATTCTGAGCGTGCCGACCTGGGGGCTGAGTCTCCTGGCGGCGACGCTCGTCGATCTCACGCTTTATTACGTCCTCGGTGATGTGACGATCTGCTACGGCTGCGGGACCCAGCACCGTGGGTGCCGCAGGAACCCCGCCCATGGGGCCTTCGACTTGCACGTGGCCGAGGCGGTCGACGCGCGGGGGAGGGCGGTTGCGGTGGGAGAAGGAGAACAGGTGACGCATCGATGACACCCCAGAACCCCTCGCCATCGCCGACCGCGCAGGAGACGACCGAGGACAAGAGCGACCTCAAGGTCGTGCTGCAGTTCTTCGTCGTGCCGCTGTCGCTGGTCGTGGTCCTGGTGAGCGTCTTCTTCGGGCTGCAGCTCCTGCGGGGCCGCCGTCCCGACCCCGAATCGGCGCTTCTGGCCCTGCGCCGGTACGACGGCTTCCTCGCCCGCTTCGTCGGCGACGTGAAGCGCTGGCAGTCGGGTTACGATCTCTCCCTCCTGCTGCGGGGAGGGCAGGGCGAGGAGGAGGCGCGGGAGCTGCGACGCCTCGTGCCTGATCTCTCCGCCGCCTTCCGGGAGGCCGGCACCCAGGACGATCTCAAGCTGCGGCGCTACCTGGCGCTGGCGCTCGGACACGCCGCCGACATCCAGGCGGCCGACGCGCTGCGGAGTGGACTGAAAGATGCCGACCCCCAAACGCGGCTCTTCTGTGCCTGGGGCCTGATGCGAATCGGCGATCGCTCGGCGGTGCCGGACCTGCGCGCGGCCGCCGCCGATCCCGACGCGGGGGTGCGCAAGATGGCGATCTTCGCGCTCGGGCAGGTCGGTGACCGGGAGGCGGGGGTGATACTGCGGAACGCTCTCCTCGACGGCGAAAGCGACGTCCGTTGGAACGCGGCGCTGGCGCTGGCGCGGATCGGCGATCCCGCCGGAGCACAGGTCCTGCTCGCACTCCTCGATGGGTCCAGGGAGAAGGACGTGACGCTCAACGCCATCCGCGGCCTGGCGCTGCTCCGCCTGCCCGAGGCCCACGGGCCGCTCGATCGGCTGGCGGCGTCGGCGTCCGACCCGGAGGTCAAGGAGGCGGCCCGCCTCGCGATAGAAGCCTATGGTGCGGAGGCGCTGAACAGCGCTCCTTGACAGCGATCCAGGCGCCCACTAGGATCGATTCCGGAGCGCTCTGGTCCGGTATCCGGCGCGGGAGGGGATGACCGCCGGTCCGCGGACCGCGGTCGGGAGGAGCGATGGGGGAATCGGGCGGTTACAATGACGTCGTCCTGGACCACTACCGCAATCCCCGCAACGTCGGCGAGATTCCGGGGAGCGCGGCGGTCGCCCAGGTGGGCGACCCGGCGTCGGGTGATGTCCTGAGGATCAGTCTCCTGATCGAGGACGAAAGGGTGGTCGACGCCCGCTTCAAGAGCTTCGGCTGCACGGCCGCCATCGCCGTCGGCAGCATGACGACCACGTTGATCAAGGGGATGCGCCTGGTGGATCTCGAGAGATTGAGCAACAGGGACGTCGTCGAGGCCCTGGGTGGGTTGCCCGAGGGGAAGATCCGCTGCTCCGTCCTCGCCGAGGAGGCGATTCGCGAAGCCGTGCGGCGCTACCGGGGGACGCTCTCGACGGGCGCCCGGAAGGACGTGTCGTGCCACTGAACGGAACGCCGGTACGACGTCCCGCGAAGACGGGTCTGCTGGCGGCCACCTACCTGCCGTCGATCCTGAAGGGGATGTGGATCACCCTGAGACACATCTTCCGGCGAAAGGTCACGATGCAGTACCCGGAGGAAACCTGGAGACTGCCGGACAACTACCGTGGCCTGCCGGCGCTCGTAAGGGACGACGAGGGGCGGGTCAAATGCGTCGCCTGCTTCCTGTGCGAGTACGTCTGCCCTCCGAAAGCGATCGCGATCCAGGCGCAGGAGATCACGACCGGCGTCGAGAAGGGGCCGCGGGCTTTCGATATCAACATGCTGCGCTGCATCATGTGCGGCTACTGCGAGGAGGTCTGCCCCGAGCAGGCCATCTTCCTGACGCGTGAATCGACCACGGTCGGTCTGAGCCGTGCGGAGATGATCTTCGACAAGGAGAAGCTTCTCCAGATGGGCGGCACCAGACCCGACCCCATCAAGAAGTGGGCCCGCCTGACACAGGGGACGCCGGCGACGGGTGTGCCCTCGGTGGCTGCGGGGCGGGGAGGGGCGTCATGAGCGGCTCAGCGGGCGCAGCGACGCCGCAGGTGCGGGAGGCGGAGGAGGCCCAGGGGCTCGACCAGTGGGTCATGACGACACGCCTGGCCGACTACGTCGCCTGGGGACGGAAGAACTCGCTCTGGCCGATGCCGATGGGGCTCGCCTGCTGCGCCATCGAGTTGATGGCGATGGTGGCCCCGCGCTACGACGTGGCGCGTTTCGGCGCGGAGGCGCTGCGCTTCTCGCCGCGCCAGGCGGACCTGATGATCGTGGCGGGGACCGTCACCAAGAAGATGGCCCCGGCGGTGAAACGGATCTTCGACCAGATGCCGGAGCCGAAGTGGGTGATCGCCATGGGTGCCTGCGCGTCATCCGGAGGGATGTTTCGATCCTACTCGGTGACGCAGGGGGTGGACGAGGTGATCCCGGTCGATGTCTATATTCCCGGCTGTCCCCCCCGGCCCGAGGCGCTGATCGAGGGAATCATGAAGGTGCAGGATCTCCTGGCGCGGCGTGCCCGGGAGGACAGGGGGCTGGCGCCGGCGGCGCCGCGGACGGCGGGGACAGGCGGGTGAGCGGCGCCTCGACGTCCTCCGAAGCCCTTCTGGGCGCCATCAAGGCGGAGATCGGAGCCCGGGGGCCGATCCCGTTCGCGCGCTTCATGGAGATCTGCCTCTATCACCCCAGCCACGGCTATTACACCCGCGGGCTCGGAGGTGGAGGCGGGCGCGACTACCTGACCAGCAGCGGTCTGCACAAGGCGTTCGGAATCCTGGTGGCGCGGCAGGCCGAGGAGATGTGGCGCCGGGCCGGACGACCGGACCCGTTCCAATTCGTGGAGTTTGGTCCCGGGGAAGGGTTCTTCGCCCTCGATTTCCTGGAGGCTGCAGGGTCGCGATCACCGGGCTTCGCCCGCGCGTTGCGTTATCTGCTGGTTGAACCGAGCCCGGTGCTGCGCTCGCGCCAGAAGGCGCACCTCGAGGGACGCGCCCGTGTTCCGATTGAGTGGGTGTCGGAGGAGGACCTGGAGCGTCGCGCCCCTCTGATCGGTTGCCTGTTCGCAAACGAGGTGCTCGATGCGTTTCCGGTGCACCGGGTCGTCGGCACCGCCGCGGGGCCGCGCGAGGTCAGCGTCACGCTCCATGACGGGTGCCTAGAGGAAGTGCTGACGCCGCTGTCGCACGAGGCGGTGGGGCGTTTCCTCGCCGAGGCGGGGGTCGAG
>DASTNM010000236.1:0-10195 GCA_035762745.1 Candidatus Polarisedimenticolia bacterium | reverse complement strand
GTCGTTACCCGCGTAAATGCGGTTCGTCGCGTTCAGATCGATCGCGTCCTTCAGGTGCTTGAGCGCCTCCTGCCGCTCTCCGCGGAGCGCCAGGGTGGATGCCAGGACATAGTGGATCTTCTCGTCCTTGGGGGAGACCTGCAGCGCTTTCTCGAGGTGCTTGAGCGCCTCGTCATAATCCCCTTCGTTGGCCTTGATGACGCCGAAATAGAAGGCGTCCTCGGGCCGGCGCGGCTGGGCGACCTTGCGATCCATCAGGCTGCCGCAGATCCGGACATAGACCTGGGCCCGGTCGAGCAGCTCCCTCTCCGTCGGATGGGCGCTCACGACCGCTTGGAAACGCTCCAGCGCCTCGGCGTAGTTCTGCCGGTGGAGATGGGTGACGCCGCGCTCGAACTCCTTCAGCGCCTTCTCATGCACCGCGAGGGACGGCGTGCCGGTGACCGTTGCCGCCGTGGTCCGGGTGGTCTTTTTGACTGTCTTCTTCATGCTCTTCTGTGTCCCTGCCCGGGAAACTCCGGCTGAGGGCCGCGGCGCGTCCCGCGGCGGTTCAATGGGGTCGGCGATGAAAGTCAATGATTTGCGAAAGGGGGATGCTAGCAAATGCTATCTTACCGTGTCAATCAAAGGGACCTGGCGGCCTGCGGATCGGGCGTCGGCGGGTGCCCCTGTGGGATCCGCAGCAGGAGCGGATATTTCCTGGGACCTTGTGGCAGGTCGCTGTTCCTGGGGTGAACCGTGTTCTTGTAAGATATTGTCAGTCAACGACTTCTCTTAATGGAAGAACGGGCCTGCCAGACGGTCCTGGTTCCGAGGACCTGGCCGGGATGGCGTTCGTCGGGTTGGGGTCGAACCTCGGAGATCGTGAGGCCAATCTCGCCCGGGCGGCTGAGCTTCTGGGTCAGGAGGGGCTCAGGGTGAGACTACGCTCGTCGATCTATCGCGCCGATCCAGTCGAAGTCATTGACCAGGATGAGTTTCTGAACCAGGTGGTGGGGTGCGAAACCGGGTTGGCTCCCGAGCGTATCCTCGCGACCTGCCTGAAGATCGAGAAGACGATGGGAAGGGTCAGGACACGGATGCGGGGACCGCGGGTGATTGACATCGACCTCCTGCTCCTGGGAGAGACGGTCAGGGTCGGGGATGGGCTCGAGCTGCCGCACCCGAGGATGCACCTGAGACGCTTCGTTCTCGTGCCGCTCGTCGAGATCGCGCCGCAGGCGCGCCACCCCGGACTCGGCCTGACCGCCGCCCAGATGCTCGAACGCTGCCCTGACCGGTCCCGGGTCGAGCGGCTGGTGATGTGAGGGGCCGGACCGGTCGGAGCGGGGGCGAGGGGCGGAGCCGCCGCACGATTGCGTGGCGCGCGGGGGGTGGCTATAATGCGCGCTTCTCATCGGACAGAAAACGATGAATTTCAAGTTCATCGCCGTCGAGGGCCCCATCGGCGTCGGCAAGACGAGCCTCGTCGATCTGATCGCCGAGCGCTTCGAGGGGCGCAAGGTGTTGGAGCGGGTGGAGAACCCGTTCCTGCACGATTTCTACCAGGACCGTCCCGGCGCCGCCTTCCAATGCCAGCTCTTCTTCCTTCTCAACCGCTTCCGGCAGCAGCAGGAGCTGGCCCAGGGGAACCTGTTCCGCCAGTCTCTGGTGTGCGATTACATCTTCGCCAAGGACAAGATCTTCGCGTACTTGAATCTGGACGATTCCGAGCTCATGCTCTACGAGAAGCTCTACGGAGTCCTGGAGGAACAGGTCCCGCATCCCGACCTAGTCATCTATCTTCAGGCGAAAGACGGGGTCCTGATGGAGAGGATTCAGCGACGGCAGCGGGACTACGAGCGCGAGATCTCGGAGGGATACGTCGCCGAGCTGAACCGGGCCTACAACCACTTCTTCTTCCACTACACCCGCACCCCCCTCCTGGTGATCGACACGTCGGAGATCGACTTCGTCAAGAGCCGGGAGGACCTGGAGGAGCTGTTCCGACAGATCGAATCGATGCAGAGAGGCGTGCAGTATTACATCCCCCTCGGATCCTCGAAAGGACCGGGAGGGGCTCGAGCGTGAGACTGCGCCCGCTCGCATCCCGCTAGCAAACCCGTTCCCTCTACCGGGCGGGGGGCCTGCCCCCTTCCGGAGGGGAGAAGGAGGTCGTTGTGAGCCACACCATCCCGCCGAAGTCACCGGCAGGTCCCGAGCCCTCCCTCCGTCCGGTCACGGTCCCCGACGTTCTCGCCGCCAAGGGGAGCGGCCGCAAGCTCGTCATGCTGACCGCCTACGATCATCCCAGCGCGCGCCTGCTCGACGACGCGGGGGTCGACATCCTCCTGGTCGGCGACAGCGTCGGCAACAACGTCCTCGGGTACGACAGCACCCTGCCGGTCACCATGGAGGAGATGCTGCACCACACGCGGGCGGTTCGCCGCGGGACGCGGCGCGCCCTGGTGGTGGGCGACATGCCGTACATGTCCTTCCAGACGGGGCGGCGGGACGCCATCCGCAACGCCGGCCGCTTCCTGAAAGAGGCGGGCGCGTCGGCGGTCAAGGTCGAGGGGGGACGAAAGCGCGCCGACCTGGTGCGGGCGCTGCTCGACGCGGAGATCCCGGTGATGGGGCACATCGGGCTGACCCCCCAGTCCGTGCACGTCATGGGCGGCTACCGGGTCCAGGGGCGCAGGGTCGACCAGGCCCGGGCCCTCGTCGAGGACGCCGTCGCCCTTGCCGAGGCCGGGGTCTTCTCGCTCGTGCTCGAGGGGATGCCCGAGACGGTCGGGCGGTCGGTGACCGAGGCGGTCGGTGTCCCGACGCTCGGGATCGGCGCCGGGCGCTACTGCGACGGACAGGTGCTGGTCTTCCACGACCTCGTGGGCCTCGGCCCGGGACCTCTGCCGCGCTTCGCGCGGAGCTACGCCGCGATCGGAGTCGAGATCGCCGCAGCGGCGCGCCGTTTCGCCGAGGATGTCCGGGGCGGCGCCTTCCCCTCCGAGTCCGAGGTCTATGCGGCGCCGACAGCCCTCGGTCCCGCGGCCGCACGCGGCGGGACAGGCTCCTAGCCGTGGAGACCGTCACGACCGCCGCGGGCATGCACGATCTGGCGCACGCGGCGCGGGGGCGCGGCGAACGGCTCGGGCTCGTGCCGACGATGGGGGCGCTGCACGCAGGGCACCTGTCGCTCGTCGAGCGGGCCCGCGCCGAGTGCGGCGTCGTCGCCCTGTCGATCTACGTCAATCCCCTCCAGTTCGGCCCGTCCGAGGACTTCCAGCGCTATCCGCGCGACCTGCGGCGCGACGGCGAGCAGGCGCGCGCGGCGGGCGTCGACATCCTGTTCGCTCCGGCCGAGGGGGAGATCCATGTCGGCGGGCACCGCACATTCGTGGAGGTGACCGGAATGCAGGATGTCCTCTGTGGGCGGAGCCGGCCCGGCCACTTCCGCGGCGTGACGACCGTCGTGGCCAAGCTGCTGGCCATCGTCCGTCCACACGCCGCCTACTTCGGCGAGAAGGATGCGCAGCAGGTCCGGATCATTCGCCGGATGGCGCGTGACCTGCACGATGAGGCCGCCATCGTCGCCTGTCCGACCGTGCGGGAGCAGGACGGCCTGGCCCTCTCGTCGCGCAATGCCTACCTGTCCGCCGAGGAGCGCCGGGCGGCGCCCGTGGTGCGGCGCGCCCTGCTGGCGGCGGCCGCGGGCGCCGCCGCCGGCGAGCGCGACGTGGCCCGACTGGTGGCGCTGGTGCGGACCACGGCGGCCGCCGAGCCGCTGGGGCGGATCGACTACGTCGAGGCCGTCGACGACGAGACGCTGGCCCCCGTGACGACGCTCCGGGGTCGGACGCTGCTGGCGGCTGCGGTCTGGTTCGGCCGGGCACGCCTCATCGACAACCTGTTGCTCGAGGCGTGAAGGGCCTCTCCCCGCAAGTCCTCTCTGCTCAGAGCGGCTCGGAGAGGGCCTGCAGGTCGTGCTGCAGGTGACGGAAGACGGCGCGGGCGCGGGTCTCGGTGGCGGCGAAGCCGGCGGTCGTGTCGATGGCGTAGTGCGCCACCTTGATCTTCTCGCGTGTCTCCATCTGGGCGGCGATTCGACTCCGGGCCTCGGCTTCGCTGAACCCGTCCCGCTTGACGATCCTGTCGACCTGCACCTCCGGCGCGCAGTGCACGACGACGACGCGGTGGTAGTCGCGGTAGGCGCCGGTCTCGATCAGCAGGGCGGCGTTCGAGACGATGATCCGTCCCTGGCCGCTCTCGACGAGACGGGTGATGCGCGCCGCCTCCTCCTCGCGAATGAGTGGATGGAGTATCGACTCGAGTCGGCCGCGCCGCTCGGGGTCGGCGAAGACGATGCGGCCGAGATGGGCGCGGTCGATCGAGCCGTCCGGCCGCAGGATCTCGGTCCCGAACCCCTCCACCACGCGGGCATAGGCAGGGGCTCCCTTCTCGACCAGCAGGTGGGCGATCTCGTCCGCGTCGAGCACCGAGGCGCCGAGGCCGCCGAAGATCCGCGCCACGGTCGACTTGCCGGTGGCGATGCCGCCGGTCAGCCCCACACGCAGGACGAACGGCGCGGCCTGGTGCGCCGCCGGGGCGAGATGCGCCGGCCCGCGCGCCTGGTGGCTGCCGGCGTGATGCGGGTGGTCGTGCGGGTGGCCGGTCACATCCGGCTCCGGACGGGCCGGCGTCGCGCCGGACTCACCATGACATTCCGGCCCGTCGCGTCCGGGCCGCCGCGAGCGTGTTGCGCAGCAGGCAGGCGATCGTCAGAGGGCCGATACCTCCCGGCACCGGGGTGAGGTGGCCGGCCCGCTCGGCCGCCTCGCGTGGATGCACGTCCCCCACCAGCGTATAACCCTTGTCGCGCGCCTCCTTGACACGCGGCGAGTCCGCCCCGAAGAGCGACGCGACGACGCCGATGTCGTCGACGCGGTTGATGCCGACGTCGATCACGACGGCGCCGGGACGGATGTGCTCGCCGCGCACCCAGGCCGGCCGGCCGATGGCGGCGACCAGCAGGTCGGCCTGCAGGGTGATCGCCGCGAGGTCGGGGGTCTTCGAGTGACAGACCGTGACCGTGGCGTCGCGGTGCGTCAGGAGGGTCGCGAGCGGGCGGCCGACGATCTCGCTGCGCCCGATGACCACCGCCCGGCGTCCGGCGATCGGCAGGTGGTTCCGATCCAGGATTTCGAGGACGCCGGCCGGCGTGCAGGGGATCGGGCCCGGGAGGCGCATCCCCAGCCGCCCGACGTTGAGGGGGTGCAGACCGTCGACGTCCTTGGCGGGATCGAGCCCCAGGATCACCGCCAGCCGGTCGAGGCCGCGTGGCAGCGGCAGCTGCACCAGGATGCCGTCGACGTCGGGGTCGGCGTTGAGGTCCCGTACCCTCGCCAGCACCTCGTCCTGCAGCGCCGTCGCCGGCAGGCGGATCTCCTCGGAGCGGATGCCCGCTTCGGCGCAGGCGGCGATCTTGTTGCGCACGTAGACGCGCGACGCCGGATCGTCTCCGACCAGGACGGCGGCCAGCCGAGGGGTCACGCCGATCCGGCCGGCAAGATCCTTCACCCCCTGCGCCACCTCCGCCCGGATGGTTCGCGCCACCTCCTTGCCGTCGAGCCAGCGTGCCGCCATCCGGTCCCTCAACCCTCGAGAGGCTGCTTGTGGAACGTGAACGACAGCGTATGCGTCTCGGCGCCGATCTGCAGGAAGGAGAAGTGCAGCTGGATCTCCTTCCACCTCTCGGGCAGGGGTCCGAACATCAGAAGACGCGCCAGGTGCCGGCCGCTCGGGATCGTCGTGCTGGTGTCGAAGATCAGCCGGGCGAGACGATCGATCGCCTGCTGCGGATCGCCACCGCCTCGCTCGGCGTTGCGGTAGAGATCGGTTAGATCGATCGGGAACTGCTGCATCCGCTTGCCGGTGATCAGGACGACGTTCCCCGGCTGGAAGGTGACATCCTGCGCGGTGTCGTTCTCGAACGCCACCCGGAAAGCATGGTACGACTCCGGCTGCCCCGGGGGCGGGGCGAAGGGGTCACCGCCGCCAGGGGCGAGCGTCCGGATGAAGGCGGCGCGCGCCTCCGGTTCGAGGTGCTCGACGACGACGGTCAGCCCCCTGACTGTGAAGCGTCCGGAGGACGGAGACTCGGTGGCCGAGGTCTCCTTCTTGACATACGGACCGGGGATGATGCGGTAGGGGAGATCTCCGGCGGCGGCGCGGGCGACGGACGCAAGGAGCCCGATGGCCGACAGCGTCAGGACGAGCAGAGTCAGGCTCGCAGACCGCACGGGGGAGAGTCGCATCGAGCGGTACGTTAGCACAGGGCGGCTGGCGCGCAGAAGATCTCGCTGCAGGATGACTGGCGGAGAGACGAGGTCGAGTTTCCGGTCTCAGTGATTCGTTTCGATGATCTTGGGCGAGGCCTTGATGATGAAGACCTCCTCGCTGCCATCCGGGTTGATCTTCACCACCCGGTGCAGGAGAACCCGCTTGTTATCCTTCACGGCCACGATGGTGTTGACGAAGATATCATCGGCCAGCGGCTCGTCCTTGTCGGAGGGAGCAACCCGCGGCTTGAGCGGCTTCACGTTCCAGTCCTGCAGTTTCATCGTCGCCTCACCATCCGGGCGGCCGGGATCCCGATCCCGCCTCCGGGCCGACTCACCAAAACGATTGTCCTGTGATGAACACCACTCTTTATATACTCAATGAACGCCCGCGAGTCAAGCACCTCGATCGTAAGGAAATCCTTACACTTCTGTCGCTTGGAAAGACGAGCATGCGCGGCGCGGCGGGCGCGGGAGGCAGGCCGGGCTCTGATATACTGCCGCCGTTCCGCGCGGAGGATCCCATGCACAAAGCCGTCATCGTCAGCGCCTGCAGAACACCGATCGGCAGGTTTCTCGGATCGCTCAAGGGGCTGGCGGCGACCGAGATAGGCGCCCTCGTGGTCAGGGAAGCGGTGCGCCGGGCCGGGGTGCGGGTCGAGGAGATCGACGAGGTGATCATGGGGAACGTCCTGTCGGCGGGCCTGGGGCAGAACCCGGCTCGCCAGGCGGCCCTCAAGGGGGGGCTCCCGGTCGCGGTGCCGGCGCTGACCATCAACAAGGTCTGCGGCTCGGGGCTGAGGGCGGTGTCCCTGGCGGCCCAGGCGGTCCGCCTGGGGGATCACGCCCTGGTGGTGGCCGGCGGAATGGAATCGATGAGCAACGCGCCCTTTCTGGTGCGGGGCGCGCGCGAGGGGCTGCGGCTCGGGCACGGAGATCTCCTCGACTCGATGGTCCACGACGGCCTGTGGGACGCCTACGAGAACTTCCACATGGGATGCTGCGGGGAGGCGGTGGCCGAGAAATACGGCATCCCGCGCCAGGCGCAGGACGAGTACGCCTTCGGCAGCCATCGCAAGGCGATCGCCGCGATTGACGCGGGCCGGTTCAAGGAGGAGATCGTCCCGGTGCCGCTGCCGCAGAAGAAAGGGCCGCCCGCGCTTTTCGACACCGATGAGGGGCCGCGGCGCGACACCTCGATCGAGGCGCTGGCCAGGCTGAAGCCGGCCTTCAAGGAGGGCGGCACCGTGACCGCCGGGAACGCGCCGGGGGTCAACGACGGAGCCGCGGCGGTCGTCGTCATGTCGCAGGAGGGGGCGGCCAGGGCGGGCCTGAAGCCGCTGGCCGAAATCGTCGCCTACGCGAGCAGCGGCATCGAGCCGAAAATGGTGATGATGGCGCCGGTGGAGGCGGTGCGGAGGACGCTCGCGACGGCCGGCTGGGCGAGCGACGAGGTCGACCTCTACGAGCTCAACGAGGCCTTCTCGGTGCAATCGGTGGCCCTCCTCAAAGAGATGGGACTGCCTCCGGAGCGGGTCAACGTGAACGGCGGCGCCGTCGCCCTGGGGCATCCGATCGGCTGCAGCGGAGCGCGTGTCCTGACCACGCTCCTGTACGCCCTGCAGGCCTGCAAGGGCCGGAAGGGTGTCGCGGCGCTCTGCCTCGGCGGCGGGAACGCGGTGGCGATGGCGGTGCGCACCCTCTGATGACCACGGAGGCCTGGACCTTTCTCCCCGACCGCGACGACCTCGCGGCCCTGACGGACGACGGCAAGATCGAGTGGCTGGAGGGGCGGGTCCACCGTATCCTGATCACGCCGCTGCGGGAGATGCGCCGCCTCGGCCGCGGGACGCTGCAGGGGAACCCCGATCCGGCCGCGACCTTCTGGAGCCTGCCGATCGTCACGCTGATCTGCTCCGGCGTCGAGGCGCTCGGCCACCATCTGCACGGACGCAAGGCGGTGCGCAGCGGCAGCGTGCGTGACTTCCAGGAGTTCATCGACACGTTCATGCCCGACTACGCCCCGGTCAAGGAGGAGATCTACAACGACTTCCGCAGCGGGCTGGCCCACGCCCTGGTGCCGCGCCGCGGCAGCGTCGAGGAGCGCCTGGGCCGTCCTTACCTGCGCGATCGCCGCGGGCTCCTCAGGCTCGATCTCGATCGTTTCTTCCAGGCCTTCGTGGTGGCGGTCGAGAACTACTTCGCCGCCCTGCGCGAGAACGCCGACCTGAAGCGCCGCTTCGTCGATCGATTCAATGTTTCAAACCGCTTCTGGATCGAGAACCCGCCGCGTGGGGCGCGTTGAGGGGAAGATGGGGATCGACAGGGTGAAGACGATCGGGGTGGTCGGGGCGGGGCAGATGGGCGGCGGCATCGCCCAGGTGAGCCTCCTGGCCGACTTCGCCGTGGTCCTGCACGACCGCGAGCAGGCGATCCTGGACACCGCGCTGCAGGCCATCGACCGCAACCTGCAGCGCCTGGTGGAGAAAGGGGCGCTGGCGCAGGCCGACAAGGGGACCGCGATCCTCCAGATCCGGGCCAGCACGGATCTGAAGGCGGTGGCGGAGTGCGATTTCGTGGTGGAGGCGGTGAACGAGCGGTTGCCGCTCAAGATGCAGATCTTCGAGGCGCTGGACGCCGGCTGCTCACCGGAGACGATCCTGGCGAGCAACACCTCGTCGTTGTCGATCACGCGCATCGCCGCCTCGACGCGGCGGCCCGAGCGCGTCGTCGGCATGCATTTCATGAACCCCGTGCCGGTCATGAAGCTGGTCGAGGTGATCCCCGGCCAGGCGACCTCCCGCGCCACGGTCGACGACACGGTGGCCCTGACCCTCAGGCTCGGCAAGACCCCGGTCCTGTCGCAGGATCTTCCGGGTTTCATCTCCAACCGCGTGCTGATGCCGATGATCAACGAGGCGATCTTCGCGCTGCACGAGGGGGTCGGATCGCGCGAGGACATCGACACAGTGATGACCCTCGGCATGCGACACCCGATGGGGCCCCTGGCGCTGGCCGACTTCATCGGGCTCGACACCTGCCTGTCGATCCTGGAGATCCTCCACCAAGGGTTCGGAGACCCCAAGTACCGTCCCTGCCCGCTGCTGCGGCGGCTGGTGGACGCCGGCTATCTCGGTCGCAAATCGGGCCGTGGGTTCTACGAGTACACGCCCGAGGGACCGCGATGAGGCCGGGGGAAGGCCCGTGAACCTCGAGCCGCGCGGCGAGGGCGCGGCCCACCGCCCCGGCCACCGCCGTCCGGTGAGACGGGTGCGCGAGGCATCCTCCCGGCCGCCCGCGGTCACCGAGTTCATCGAACGGATCAAGCGCTCGGAGAAGTTCGGCGACGATGTGGCCTACGTCGCCTCGGTGCCGGAGCACCCCGCGGCCTACGCCGACCTGGCCGCTCCGTTGCCGGAGCCTCTCGCCCTGGCGCTCCGGGACCTGGGCATCGCGCGGCCGTATTCGCACCAGGCCGAGGCGATCGATCGAATCCGGTCGGGCCAGGACGTCCTGACCGTGACCCCCACCGCCAGCGGCAAGAGCCTGGTCTATCTGCTGCCGACGCTGGAAGCGGCCCTCCTGCGCCCCGGGTCCCGGGCGCTCTACATCTTCCCCTACAAGGCCCTGGCCCAGGATCAGCTCCAGGGGGTCCTCGAGCTGGCGCGGGCCGCGGCGCGGCATGGCGGACTGGTCGCCGATCGGCTCGCCGAGGGAGGGCGCCAGCACGGCCTGCCGGGATCCGGCGGGCGGCCGATCAGCGCCGAGATCTACGACGGCGACACTCCGGACGCCCGCCGGCGGCGCATCAAGGCCGACCCCCCCGACGTCCTGATCACCAACCCCGACATGCTACACCTCGGGATCCTGGCGCACCA